>JBDSEP010000219.1:0-15197 GCA_039919985.1 Tepidiformaceae bacterium
GCGATCCAATACTCTGCTCTAATGCTGGGCAGGGCCGTGAGTTCGAGCACGCCCAACGACTTCCAGCCCAGCTCGCACATGGGATTCGCGGTAGCTCCGCTGATGAATCGGTAGGCCATCGAGGGCCCACCAGGGAAGGGCAGGATCGCAGTGGGAATGCAGAGTGCGCTGCACTCGGCAATTGGTTTGCCCAGTAGACCGACCAGCGCCTTGTGGATGCTTCTGTTTTTGATGCCCGCGGAAGTGAGAAGAAACTTCATGAATACGTCTCCGGTTGCGCAGTATAGTGCGCAGCGTGCGGCGGCAGCATGAGCGCGCGATAATGCGGCGATGGAAACTTCAGAGATGAAGTCCGCGGTCAGTACCGCTATGTCGAGTGCCGTAGCGCTCGGACTGAGTGCCAATGACGCGGTGGTCCTTCAGAACTCGAACCGCCTCATGCTGCGTCTGACGCCCTGTGACGTGGTTGCCCGCATCGCGCCATTGGCATTTCGAGCGAGCGCGGAGTTCGAAGTGGAAATCGCGCGAGGGCTCGCTGAGACCGGTAGCCCGGTGGCGGCGCTCGAACCTCGAGTCCAGCCACGCGTCTACGTGCGTGACGGTTTCGTCATCAACTTCTGGACCTACTACGAAACTGTGTCGCCCCAAGAGATCGGGCCGAACGAGTATGTGCAGGCGCTCGAACGGCTACATGCCGGCATGCGGCAAATTGATCTCCCGACGCCGCACTTCACGGACCGAGTCTCGGAGGCTCAAGCGCTGGTTGAGAACCGCGACGAGACGCCAGAGCTTGCCGACGCCGGCCGCGAACTTCTCAGCGACACATTGCGAAGCCTGCGGCGGGCCATCGCCGCCCGAGGCCGCGCCGAGCAGTTGCTGCACGGCGAGCCGCATCCTGGCAACCTGCTCAGGACCAAGAACGGGCTGCTGTTTATAGATTTCGAGACCTGCTGCCGGGGGCCTATCGAGTTCGACATCGCTCATGCGCCCGATGAGGTAGGCGACCGCTATCCGGGCGTGGACCAGGCGCTGCTCCGCGAGTGCCGGATCCTGAAGCTTGCGATGATCGCCTCGTGGCGCTGGGATCGAACCGACCAATTCCCGAACGGGCGCGAACTGGGTATGGAGTATCTTGGCCTTGTCCGGGCGGCGCTGGGCGAGGGGTAGGGGCTGGGTCGGCGGCGGGAGTTGGGCTTTTATCGCCAACTGCTCCGATCGGCACATCAGAGCCGGGCCGACCGCTCCGACTCTTATGTGACAAGTCTGAGGCGAGCAAACTGACGAAGAAGAGGGCCGAGGTAGTTCCCAGCTGGGCCAACCACGAACGGGCGGGTGCTTCATCTCCCAACCGCGAAGGGCAGGAGCACGTACCCGTCGACCGACAGCGGTTGCAACGGATGGACCTTCCCGGCAGTGAGGTCGATCAGGACGGCGACCTCGCCATGACCCTCGGTGAGTAGAGACCCAAAGAACAGAGTTGGAGCGATCACTGCTTTAACCCGCAGTCCGGGGGCCCCTCCCACGGGACAACGACCTGCACCCTGGAACGATCATGCGTTCGGACGCACTGGGTCTGGGTTGATGGGGAGCAGACGCCCTCGCCCCAGAAGTATGAAACACCGCTGAGGCTCCCGATCGGGACCGACCCCTCCGGTGACACGATAGTGCCATCCGAGGCGTAGTAGGGGGATGTCGGATAGTGCCAGGTGAGGCCCGAGCCGGGGATCACCCGTGCACTAGCCCCCTGCCTATCCGGAAAGGGCGTTGGCTGTGGGCGTCCAGATGGGAGCCAACGCCACATGCGGTTGGCCAGCGTGCTGGCGCTGTTTTGGCGGTCTCCCACCAGCACTTCACCATCTTTGACACCGGCGATGTAGCCGTCGCCTGCGATGCGGCCCACCTCCCGCCAGGTTGCCCCGCCGTCTGGCGAAAGGAGCACGACGGATTCCCCGCGGTCCAGGCCTCCCCCTCCGTATCCACACTCCTCGGTTACGCAGGCGGCCACAGCAATAGAGCGCTTCGACTCATCGAACCCGACGCTGAACCCCCAGGTCTCACCCCCCACGCGAAGACCCCGTCCATCGAAGAGGAGGTCGTGGGTGACCTTTCCCTCAGCACCTGCATGCAGGTCATATAGAAGAGGGACCTGGCCGTACTGGCTTTCGGGAGTCGCTAGGACTGAGAACCCGGAGGGAAGGCGAACGGCGTAACCGAGCGCCGGGTCGAGAGTGGGTGTGGGTGTCGGCGACGAGAGGGTGGCCGTGACGTCGGTAGTACTGGATGTAGCAGGCGGGTTCTCACGGTGATGGAGCAACGTTGCGGCGAGTACTACGACGACGACCGCCGCGACCACCACCGCAGCAAGTCGCGCGGTATGAATCGATCTCACAATCGAGGCCTCCGTCCACGGTGCCATGATATCGCCGTTTTCCATGTCAAGCCGGCTAGCGAAGCGCAGTCTTAAACGGGTCCCTGTTCTTGAAGATTTAGAACGCATGTTCTAGTATGGCGTGATGGGGGATTCTTTTCGGTCGGCTGTGCCGCGGTTGCCGCAGGGGAGCGGGCAATCGGCGGTTGAGCGCTCGCTGGTGGCGGCCGGACAGGCGGTAGATCAGGGCAACGCGAGCCTGGAGAGCGCAGCGTCGGGGATGCCTCGTGCTGGCGGGGACTCTCCATTCCCTAGTGGTTATGTAGAATTACATGCCCACTCCTGCTGGTCGTTGCGGGAAGGAGCGAGCAGCAGCGACGAGATGGTGGACCGCGCGGTGAAGCTCGGATACGGGGCGATGGCGGTCACAGATCATGACAACCTGTACGGGGCAATGGAATATGCGAAGGCGGCGCACGAGCGTGGGCTGCGTCCGATTACGGGCTGCGAGCTGACGGTGGGTGCGCACGATGGTGCGGTGCCAGAGACGTACCACCTGACGGTGCTGGCGGAAACGGTGGAGGGCTACCGGAATCTCTGCCGCCTACTGAGCCGCGCTTATCGCACTTACGGCAAGGATGAGCCGCGGGTGGACTGTGCGTGGTTGTTCGAGCTCAATGCCGGGCTGATCGTGCTTTCGGGATGCGCGCGAGGGGAGGTTTCGCGCTTGCTGGAAGTAGGCCAGAAGCAGGGGGCGGAGCGGGCGGCGCTGGCCTACCGCGAGGTGTTCGGCGCGGAACGCTTCTACATCGAGTTGCAGCATCACGATGTGTACGGCGATAGCCAGCTTGTGGCTTCGCTGGCGGAACTTGCGGAGCGGATGGGGCTGGAGGTGGTGGCGACGAATAACGCGCACTACCACGTGCGCAGCCGGCATCGTTTACATGACGTGCTGGTGGCTGTGCGGCATAGGCTGACGCTCGATAGTTCGCACCGGGAACGGCGTCCCAACTCGGAGTTCTTCTTGAAGCGCGGGGAGGAAATGGCGAAGCGCTTCGTGCGCTACCCGCGAGCGGTTTCGAACACGCTGGTGATCGCGGAGCGGTGTCGATTCGACCTGACGAAGGACCTGCCCTACCGGCTGCCGGAGTACCCCGTGCCGGATGGGGCGACGCTGACGAGCTTTCTGCGAGGGATCTGCGAGCGGGCGTTCCGGCGGAAGTACACGCCGCTGGAGCCGGGCGCGTATGCCGATGCGCGCGAACGGCTGGAGCGCGAGCTTTCGCTCATCGAGAAGCACGGGCTGGGGGGCTTCTTCCTGGTGTACTGGGACATCCTGCAGATGGTGAACGAGATTGCGCAGGAGTTGCGGGGGCGTGACCCCACGCTGGCCAGCGACGAACGGCCGGTGGGGCGAGGGCGGGGCTCTTCCGTGAGTTCGATCGTCTGCTACCTGATTGGGCTTTCGCACATTGACCCGGTAAAGAACAACCTCTACCTCGCGCGCTTTTTGAACGATGAGCTGCACTCCCTGCCGGATATCGACCTGGACTTTCCGCGCGACATCCGGGACGAGTTGCTGCAGCGCATTTACGACCGCTACGGCGAGGAGCATGCGGCGATCGTGGCGGCTTTTCCGACGTACCGCTTTCGTAGCGCCGTGCAGGATATCGGCAAGGTGTTGGGACTGCCGGCGCCGGTGTTGGCGAAGCTGAACAAGCTGGGCGACGGGTTCGCAAGCGCACGCGACATCGCGGCCGAAATGCAACATGTACCCGAACTGCGTCCGCTGGTGAATGCGCCGATCTGGAAGGATCTGGTGGAACTGGCGGCGCAGGTCGCGGGCTTCCCGCGGCATATTGGACAGCACGTCGGCGGAGTGGTGATCTCGGCGGAGAAGATCTCTTCCGTGGTGCCCGTGGAGCCGGCGCGGATGGCGGGGCGGTTCGTCTGCCAGTGGGATAAGGATTCGGTAGACGATGCGCGATTTGTGAAGATCGATTTCCTGGCGCTGGGGATGCTCTCTGCCGTGGATGACTGCCTGAATATCGTGGAGGAGGTGCAGGGCGTGAGGGTGGACCTCGGGCGCATTCCCCACGACAGCCCGGAGATCTACGCCTCAATCCAGGAGGGGGACACGATGGGGGTGTTCCAGATTGAGAGCCGCGCGCAGGTGCAAACGCTGCCGCGGACACAGCCTCGGAACATCGATGACCTGGCGGTGCAGGTGGCTATCATCCGGCCCGGACCGATCCTCGCCGGCGCTTTCCACCCGTATATGGAGTACCGGGAGAAGCTGGCGCGGGGCGAGGATGTGTACGTGGATTACGGGCACCCGGAGCTGGCGCCGCTGCTCCAAGAGTGCCTTGGCGAAACACTGGGGCATGTGTTGTACCAGGACCAGGTGCTGCAGATCTCCTGCGCGGTGGCTGGATTCACACCGGGGCAGGCGGACCGGCTGCGGCGGGCGATGAGCCGGAAGCGCTCTTCAGAGGCGATGCAGGCGATTGCGGGGGACTTTTACGCTGGTGCGGCGGCGCAGGGAGTGAGTCACGCTGCGGCAAGGGTAGCGTTCGACAAAATGGCGGCGTTCGCAGCGTTCGGTTTTCCGAAGAGCCACGCGGTGGCGTTCGCATTGCTGGCGTACGAATCGGTGTGGCTGCGCTTCCACTATCCAGCGGCCTACTACTGCTCGCTGTTCAACGCCCAACCGATGGGCTTTTACTCGGTGGAGGTGCTGGCGGGCGATGCCGCGCGTCATGGAATCCGGCTGTTGCCACCAGCAATTAACGTGAGCCGGGCAGGGGCGTGGCCGGAGATGGGTGATATCCGTCTGGGGCTGGAGCAGGTGAAGGGCACTGGTGGAGGCTGGCAGGCGCGGCGCGGCGCGCCTCCGGGATTTCAGACGCTCTGCCAGCGCATTGTCTCAGAACGAGCGGCGAACGGGCCGTATCGTTCACTGCACGAACTGAGCGCACGA
This sequence comes from Tepidiformaceae bacterium, assembly GCA_039919985.1. GTDB lineage: Bacteria > Chloroflexota > Dehalococcoidia > Tepidiformales > Tepidiformaceae > PNKC01. The sequence goes on from JBDSEP010000219.1 coordinate 5,349, forward strand.
GCGGGGCTGACCCGAGAGCATGGAGATGCGCTCATCCGTGCCGGGGTGCTGGATGCATTCGGGCTTTCGCGGCGAGAGCTGTTGTGGCAACTGGGGCTGCTGACAAAGCCCGTGCAGGTGGGGCGGGCAAGCGTGCGCCCCGCGGCGTTGCAGGCCAGCCTGCCGCTGGCGACGGAGCAGGATATGGCGGAGCTACCCGAGCTTTCCCGGTGGCACGAACTGGCGTGGGATTTCGAGCGAATGGGCCTGAGCCCCGGGCAGCATCCAATGGGGCAGGTGCGACCGCTGCTGCATGAAGGGCTGATCACGAGCCTTCACCTGGGCGGAGTGCATAACCCCAACCGGTTGCCACAGGGGATGCGGGTGCAGATAGCGGGCATGGTGGTCACGCGGCAGCGGCCCTCCACGGCGAGCGGCGTGATGTTCATGCTCCTGGAGGATGAGTATGGGCTGGCGAATGTGGTGATCCATACGCCGCTCCAGGAACGGCAGCGAGAACTGGTGCGGGCGACGCCGTTCGTGGTTATCCGCGGGCGGGTGGATAACAAGAAGAGCGGGTTTCCGAACATCATCGCGGAGAAATTCATGCCGTGCCCGTTGCCGGGGCTTATCGAGGTACCGGGGGCCCACAACTTTGGTTAGCGGAGTGTAATGCGGTTCACAAAATTCCTGGTTGACGGGTAACCTTCTCCCTCGTACTGTCGTTATTACCACCAGATAGCGGGTAACACCCGGGAAGGAGCCGACCAATGGTCATTATCATCGCCCTACGGCTCACCGTACGCGGGAGCGCGTCGAATCGCTAGAGCTGCTCACAGCAGACGGCGCACATCGACGCCGTACCGCTAAGGCGGTACGGCCTTTTTATTGCCCGGCCACTTTCACGTTCGCTACCTCAGCGGATCCGCCCCCGCTGAAGGTGTGCCTCAGGGCTCAGATAGTACGCCACTCCCCGCGAGCAACCATTGCGCACAAACGTGTAGCCAATGGCATACAGCTGTGTAGCTGCACTTTCCGGGACAACTGCCCCTCGGAGGACACCGTGTTGGATTTTACCCTGACAGCGTCACGAAAGTTCGCTGCATACGGGACTGGAAAGCGATACGTATTTTGCGATCCAGAACCGAAGTGGCTGCTTCACAAGCTGGCGCAGCAATCCGCGCTCAGTAGCGAGCGTGGTCCAGAATCAACGAACAGAATGTCCGGCCAATGGCTGACATCCACCAGCGCGCAGGTAGAAGGAACGTAACATGCACCGCTCGAATCTTTCCGCCCGGGAACTGCAGCTAATGCAGAGCCGGCCAGTCATCTTCCCGGGGGACCCGGAGCCAGTGTGGCTAACACGCGGCGTCCAGTTGGAGCAGGCGATGGCCGCCATGAAGGCAGACGCCCACTCGGCCAGGCTGGCCGAATCGGAGAAGCGCGGCCTCGTGCGGCGCCTCCGGTTGGTCTTCACTCGTGCATGATTGCCCCGGCAAAGCCCAAACCGCCATCGAAGCAATTCGATGGCGGTTTCTTTTTGTCTGCACCTGTTTAAGCGCAAGGTCTTTAGCTGGAAAGGATGTCCTGGAAGCGGCCGTTGAGGCCCTTGCGGAAGAATGTAGACGCTTCGAGGTCGTGGACGTACTGCTGAACCTGGAGCTTGCGGAGATCCGCGAGCTTCGTCTTGCCGGTTTCGATGTTCGCGCGCCCGCCGCCGAGCAGAATGGCGAGCGGCTCGCTCACAACCGGGTCGGCCCAATCCTTCACCATCCGGCCCTCGGCCTTGGCCAGATAGAGGTTCTGCTCTTCGCGGCGCTCCGGCATCTTGAAGAGGAAGTGCTTCATCCGTTCAACGTGGTAATCCATGAGCCGCTGGCGATCGCGGGCGACGAGGGCGTACATGTCGCGTTCGAGCTGATTCTGGGCGATCGAATCGCCGTTCTTGAATAGCGTGAGGAGCATGCTGTCCTGGACGAAGAGTATGGCGGCAAGTTCGGGGAAGCTGCGTGCTTCCTGGGCGGCGCGGGAGAAATCGGTCGGCGCCTGGAGGCCGAGCCCTCCGCCATTGGTCAAGGCCCGTTTCCGAAAGGCTTCGCAGTGGCGGGCGACATCGTAGATCACCGTGGAGAGAAAGAACTTCACTTCGTGGTAGCCGTAGCTGATCTCCGGCAGCCAGCCGCTGATCAGCGCACCTTCGTAGTAGGCACGGTCGCTCTGCTCGGTCATGAACTGGCAGACAGCCTTCTCGATGTCGTCCGGGAGTTCTTCGAGACTTGCCCAGCGGAGGTCCGTGGAGGAGATCCAGCGATCTCGGATGGCGATCTCGTAGAGAGGAACAACGCAATCGGCCCAGACAAGGGCCTTATCGAAGATCGTGTAACCCATGTCTTCGTTGATGGGATTGGGGAAGGATCCACGGGCAATCTCGGAGCGATTGTTCCAGACGTCCGGAATATCGCCGTAGGTGCCCACGTTGAGGTCGCCGATGGTGAGGCCGAGCTCCGGGTTGGCGGGCCGGGCCTTGATTCCCCACTCCGTAGGCACCTTCATCCACCAGAAGTCGGGCTTGACCATGGAGCCACCGGCGAGGAACTGCTTCGCAGTTTCGCCATTCACGCCGCCGCGGAGCGCCTGCCAGATTTCCTGGAGCGTGTGGCCTTTCGAGAGGGCGAGTTCTATCAGCCCTTCCTCCCAGTTGAGTTCGCGCGCCTTATCGCGGGCGTCCTGGGGGATCTCCACCTGTGCTGGTTGGGCCATTTTCGCGAGTGCTTCGGAAGTAGACACGGCTCACCTCAGTGTGGAGCGAATGGCGGCGCGGAGGCATCAGCCCGGCTGCGCGGCCGGACCGTGCCGCTGCGGCTCAGACGGGATCGACGAACTGCGCGAACAACGGGCCTAATCGCTGGCGGCGGTCCCCGAGGCCGGCAACTTCGAGCCGGTGCACGTACTCGTTGATCTGGCGTTTGCGGAGCAGGAGGAACTTCTGAACGCCCTCATCGAACTTCTCGACCCCGCCGCCGAGGAGGATGGCGAGGGATTCGAAAACCGGCGGGAAGGTGACATCACCCGAGCCGCCGCCAGCCGCGTCGCCTTCGGCCTTATCGAGGTAGTGGTGGAGCTCTTCGCGCCGCTCGGGCTCGGTATCGAGCACGTACTTGAGGTGCATGACGCCGAAGGCAAGGTGCCGCGATTCGTCCTGAGCGCTCATGCGGAAGATTCGCTTGTCAGCATCAGTTTGGCCGATCAGTTCGCCCATACGGAACATGGACTGAACGAAGCCCTCGGCCTGGACGTGCATGAGGACGGACATCTCGGTGAAGTCGCGTGCTTCGAGAAGGGTTCGGAGGCCCAGCCCTGCACCCTGCGCTAGGAGGCCGCCCCCGTTGTAGAGGGCGCGCTTGCGGAAGACGTCCGTGTGGCGGGCTTCGTCCATGATCTGGGACATGAGGAAGAGGCCTGCCTCGAAATCCTGGGCGCTGACGAAAGGCATCCACTGACCGGGGACATCGCCGGCGATGAACTCGACTTCGGTGAGCATGGTGCAGAGCTGGCACATCGCTCGCTCGATTTCGTCTGGGAGGGTTTCCAGCGTATCCCAGGGGATGTCGCGAGCGGAGGACCACTGGCGCTGAGTGGCCTCCTCATAGAGCATGACGCAGTTTTCGGACCAGACGTCGGATTTCGACATGTAGGTCGGTCCGAAGCGCTGGGCACCGGGACGAGAGACCGCGCCCCGCATGCGGTAGGTCATATCGCCCGGGCCCCGGACGGCATCGGAGTAGCGGCCCTGGTTGATTTCTTTGAGCGTCAGACCCTTTTTGCCGGGCGTGGCAGAGGCCGCATCGTCGTAGAGGTTGAGCCACGAAAGGTCCAGACCAGATTCGGTGATGGGGTTGGCAGCCATGGGAGCGAGCCTCCTTGGTTTCGGTAGCGCTCACACTCTACTTCCGCCGAGCGGGGTTGGGAACAGTTCTCTACCGATGAGTAAACAACGCAGGCGAGAATGGGGGTTTGCGGAGGAGAAGTCGTGCGATTGCTACCGCTAATCAACCCGGCCAGCCCTGCCGAAAACAAGGGTAGACGCCGGAGGAGAACACGAATGAACCAGATTCGCCAGGAGACTTGCCCACACGAAGCCGCGACGCGCGCCGCCCGCTGCACAGGATGTTGCGAAACAAACGGCTCGCTGACCCCTTGCGTGGTGGCATGGTTGAAGGAACAGGTGACGGGCCGGAGCAGCGTGCCGCTACAGACGACAGATGCCCGAGCGTTGCGCCGAGCGGCCTAGAGTGTTGGCCCGTGCGGTGCGAGTCCAGCAGAGGGAGTTTGCGCCCCTGGCGTAGGCAGACGGCGCCAGTATCGACGATTTTGCTGCTACGCCTGGCAGAGCGTGGTATGTCGCGTGCGTGGCCGTAGCGGCGAGCCGTGTGACGATCGGCGGCGCGATGCCGAAACAGGTTACGAATGTAGCGAGCGACGACTACCTCACGGCTATCTACCGGTTGCACCACGATGAGGGCCAAGATGTGATCGCGGTGCGGCTGGCGGACCGGCTGGAGATCACGCCGCCATCCGTAGCGGGGATGCTTAAGCGGCTGCTGCGAGATGGGTTGGTGGAGCAGGATAGCCGCAAAGTGATCCATCTGACGGCGGAGGGGCTGCGTCGCGCGGAGAAGATGGTGCGCCGCCACCGGCTGGCCGAGTGCCTTATAACGGAAGTCCTAAAGGTGCCCTGGTGGAGAGCGTACGAAGAGGCCCACCTGCTTGAGCATGGGATTTCGGATGTGACCGAGCCGCACCTGTACGAAACGCTCGGGCGACCGGCACGAAGCCCATTCGGTTACCCCATTCCCGGGCCGGGCGCGCAGCGCAAGCTGCCGATGACCACGCTGGCGGACGTCGCCGAGGGTGCTACGGTGGAGATTGACCGGGTATTCGAAGAGGACGAGCAGCTGTTGCAGTTTTTCGATCAGGAGGGGATCAGGCCCTCCGTGCTCGTCCACCTGGAGACAGTGGCTCCATACCGAGGCACAGTGACTGCCCGCCTGGAAGGGCGCTCGATAGTCATGGGGACGCAGGTTGCGGGCCGAATCTGGGTATGTCCACCGGACACCGGGAGCGGCCGCCGGGGACGTTGAAACGCTCGATCTCGGTCTCTTCGAATTGCGGAATGTACCGATAAACAGAGGGATGGACCCTTCCTCATTTGCGGCAGACAGCAGCGTGCTTCGCGTACTCCTCATTGAGGACGACGCTTCGCTTGGCCGGCTCATCCAGCGAGGCCTGAGCCCTTCGACCGAGCAGATTGTTGTTGCACGAACCGGGAAGGAAGCGCTGGAAGCGCTGGCCCTCGGCAGTTTTGACGCCATTGCAGCGGATATAAGCCTGCCTGACATGTCGGGCCTGGACGTGATAGCTCACGCAAGGGCGATTTCGCCAGCGTGCGGAATCGTGGCTATCACAGGCTTCGTCGACGTGGAGGTAGCGGTCCGCTCGATGAAGGCAGGCGCTGATGATTTCCTGGGCAAGCCGTTCGACGCCGGGATCCTCTGGCACGTGCTGCAGAAGGCGGTATCGAACCGCGGTCGGCAGCTGGAAGCGGAGCAGGCCACGATATACCGCCAACTCGCCTACACAGACGCGTTAACCGGATGCCCGAACAGGCGCTTCATCGACGAGTTCACGGCAGAGTCCGTGGAGCTTTCGAAGCGAAATGGAATCCCGCTTTCAGCGGCCTTCCTGGACATCGATAACTTCAAACTCCTAAACGACTTCCTCGGCCATGAAGAGGGCGATTACCTGCTGCGCCGCATTGCGCAAGAGCTCAAGACTCACATAGTGGCGCCCGCCGCCTTCGCGCGCTTCGGAGGAGACGAGTTCGTGGTGGTGTTCCCGGGGATGGACGAGCACGACGCACGACTGATGCTGGAGGGCGCTCAGGCAGCGATCTCGGCGCTCGACGTGGTCAACAGCGCGCAGACGCACCTCCCGATCCGCATAAGTTGCGGCGTGGCGGCGCACCGCGGGTACCAGACACCGCGGGCGCTCATTGCCGAAGCGGAAGACCAGATGCACATGGACCGGTCGATGTCTTCCATGCTGATCAGTGCACAGCAGGAACGGTCCGGGACGCCAGATGCAATGGCGAAAGTAACGAACCTAAAGGCGTTGCGCAGCCTGGTAAAGGCGATCGATCGGCGCGACAGCTACACCCGGTTTCATAGCGACCACGCTACTCACCTTGCACTCGACCTCGCAAAGCAGGTTCAGCTAATGGGTGATGGACTCAACGCAATCACGATCGGTGGGCCGATCCATGACCTCGGCAAGATCGTGATTCCCGACGAAATCTTGCAAAAGCCAGGGCCGTTGACGCTGGAAGAACGGCGCAGCATGGAAGAGCACCCTGTCATCGGGGCCGCCATAACGGCGGCGGTGACGGACTACGACGTAGTCGTGGACCTGGTCCGGCATCATCATGAACGCGTGGATGGGGATGGCTACCCGGGGCACCTGAAGGGAGCGGAGATCAGCGTCGCCACGCGCATCTTCACGCTTGCCGATTCTTTCAGCGCGATGACGACGGACCGCCCGTACCGTAGGGGCCTGTCGATCGAACAGGCGGTGGAGCAGATCCAGTTGGGTCGAGGCACCCAGTTCGACCCTGACCTGGGCTTGGAATTCATAAAGATGGTGGAGCGGGAGTTTGGGCGCCGGGCATCGGCGGCCTGAGGCGCGGCCCGTCCTGGGTTCGCGTGGCTGGCCTCGGGGCTTCCCCGCGGTAAAGGCGGCGAGGTCCCCTGTCTCGGCGCGCTAGACTGGCGGCGCAAACGTTGAGGAGGGCTCCATGACACGACTACCCAGGGCCGCGCGCGCAGATTTTCCGGAGGAGCTGTATTACGTCTTCGACCGGCTGCCCAGCGGCCCCGACGGCACACCGATGAACATTTTCGCAACGATGGGGAACAACCCAGGGCTGCTGCGGAGCTACCTGCGATTCGCGAACCCGCTCTGGGCGCAGTGCGGGCTGGACCCGGAACGGCGTGAACTCGTGATTCTGCGGACCGCACTGCTACACAAAAGCGTGTACGAATGGCACCAGCACGTGCGCATCGGTCGCGAGGCCGGTCTCACGGATGCACGCATTCTCGCGCTGCAGGAGTGGCAGTCGAGCGACGCGTTCAGCGATTTCGAGCGGGCGATTCTCGACTATGTCGATGCCCTGGTAGCGAGCGACCACCCTTCGCAGGCAATCCACGACGCCCTCGCCAACCACCTTCCGGGGGAGGGCGTTGTGGGTGTGAACTTGCTCGTCGGGGCGTACATCATGACCGCCAAGTTCCTCGGAGCGATGGAGGTTCAGCCGGAGTCGGCGTTCGTGGGCTGGCGACTCACCGGCTGAGAGAGGCGGGTGCGCGCCGCGCAGAGAGTAGCGGGATGCAACCGATACCGCGCGGCGTGTAGACTCCGCCGATGACCGAACCTGCAGTTCACGGCGCGAGCAGCGTCCCCGCCGACGCACCGGAGGCCGCGCCGGGAACGCGCAATCCGTTTTCGATGCCGGGCTACCGAAACTGGTGGTCCGCTTCAGTGGTGGCGGGGACGGGCGTCGGCATCCAGGCGGTCACCGTACCGCTCTTCATCCGCGACCGGGTATCGTCGGACCATCGTCCGTTGGCCATCGCCCTGGCGCTCATCTGTCAGACGTTGCCGGGTGCGGCGCTGGCGCTGTTCGGCGGGGTTGTTGCGGATAGGGTGGAGCGGCGGCGCATCCTGGTGCGGAGCTATGCGGTTGCGGCCGCCGTTTCGCTGATCTACGTGGCGCTCTCCGGGATGGAGACTTCGGTCATCTGGCCGGTGTTCATCCTGGCGGCGATCGTCGGTGGCGCGGGCGCGTTCACGAACCCCGCGCGGCAGAGCATGATGCCGCAGATCTTGCACACCTCGCAGCTTCAGAACGGGGTGATCCTGGGGACCATGGCGTTCATGGCCATGCTGCAATTTGGCGGGCCCACACTCGGCGGTCTGCTCGCAGACGGGCCAGGGCTGACGTTCGCCTTTGCCGTCGAGGTGGCGCTGCTGGCTGCGGCCGCGTTTCTCTTTTCGCGCATTGCGACGGATATGCCGGTGCCATCCGGGCGGAGCGTCCGCGCGGACCTCGTGGAGGGGCTGCGCTATGTGCGTCGTTCTCCCGCTCTTTCCGGTGTGCTGATCTTGGGGACGGTCCCGGGCGTGTTTCTGATAGGGCCGTTCGCCGTAACCGTCGTGCTTTTCGTGCAGGACGTGCTGCACGAAAGCGACAAGTACGTGGGCATTCTCTGGGGATCCTTTGGGGCGGGCATCCTCGCCGGTTCGGTCCTGCTGACGCTCATCCGGCCCGGCAGACGAGGTCTCATGCTCTGCGCATCGGTACTCATGGGCGGCGTGTTGATGGGATGTTACGGATTCAGTGGCAGCCTGCCGCTCAACATGTTCTTCCTCTTCGTCAGCGGGATCTTTGGGCCAGCGATCTTCATCAACTTCGCGACCGCGTTGCTGCAGGAGCATGCAGAACGCCAGATGATGGGGCGCGTTATGAGCATGTACGGCCTGGCATTCACAGCCTCCACTCCGATCGGCTACGCCCAGGCCGGCGTGATGGCCACGCTGTTCGGGCCACAGGTAACGATCGTGGTTTCGGCGGCCGCGGCTGCGGTGATTGGGATCCTCGCGATGCTCTTCCTGCGGTCCGTGACGCGGCTGAGGTAGGTGCGAACGCGCGCTACACTAGCGCGATGTCCAGCACCCAGGCCCTCGCCGAATCCCTCGCCCGCGTGGTGGGCGCCGCCAACGTGCTGAGGGACGCGGACCTGCGGGCGAGCTACGAAACGGACTGGACGGGCCGCTACAGCGGCGAAGCGCGCCTGGTGGTTCGGCCGAGGAGCACCGAGGAGTTGGCCGCAACGCTCACGTTACTTGCCGAGGCAGAGGCGACGGTGGTGCCACAGGGCGGTAACACCGGACTGGTCGGGGGCGGGGTACCGCGGGGCGGCGAGGTTGTGCTTAGCACGTCGCAGATGACAGAGATCGGCCCTGTCGACGCTACCGCCGGCGAGGTAACGGTGTCGGCGGGGGTAACGCTCGGGCGGGTGCAGGAGCATGTGCGGGCGGCCGGCTGGAACTTTGGGGTGGATCTCGCCTCGCGGGATAGCGCGACGGTTGGCGGAATGATTGCGACGAACGCAGGCGGCATACGCGTGTTGCGCTACGGGCCGATGCGCGCCCAGGTGGGCGGGATTGAAGCGGTGAAGGCGGACGGCGGCGTGTTGAGCCGCATGCCTGGCCTTGCGAAAGACAACACGGGTTACGACCTCGCGGGTTTGCTGGCGGGAAGCGAAGGCACGCTGGCCGTGATCTCGCGGGCACGGCTGAGGCTGGTGCCGCAGTTTTCGCAGAGGGCGACCGCATTGCTGGCGGTGGATAGCGTGGACTCCGCGTTGGCGATCATCGCCGCCGTGAGGGGGAACGCGCCCTCACTTGAGGCCGCCGAAGTGTTCTTCGCCGACGGGCTGGAACTGGTTTGCGGACATACCGGCCTGCCGCTGCCGTTCGGGCGGGCATTCCCCGCCTACCTGCTACTCGAGTGCGCCTCCCGCAGCGACCCGACGACGGAGCTCGTGAGCGCGCTGGAGGCTGCCGGCGGGTTCACCGAGAGCGCCTTTGCGACGGAGCGCGCTCAGCGGGAGCGGCTTTGGGCATATCGCGAACGCCACACCGAATCGATCAATGCCGAGGGAGTGCCGCACAAGCTCGACGTTGCGCTCCCACTTGCACGCCTGGCCGAGTTCGAACAGCGGGTGCGCCCGGTGGTGATGTCCAGCGTGCCGG
>JBDSEP010000225.1:0-8430 GCA_039919985.1 Tepidiformaceae bacterium
GGCGTAAAGCCCGGGCAGGATCGCTGCGTCATCGACTGGAATCGAGAGGTCCGGCACAGGCAACGAGACGAAGGAGAGTCCCGCCCTCTGGGCTTCCTCCTCTTCATCCTCGAGGTGGAGTTCGCGCAGTTCGCCCTGCACCAGGAGGCTGACGACTGTGTTCACTCCAGCGGTCGCCAGGTGGACCATGTCGTCCGCCAGCCAGAGGCTCCCTCGAGGGCGGCTGATTACCGCAAGACGTCCCGGAGCGGGGGATTCGACCCAGTAGAACTCGGGTCCGGGCATCAGCCCTGGGGACGGCCGGCGGCCGCCACAAACCCCGCAAAGAGGCGGCGCGCGGGCTCATCGCTGGCGGCCATCTCCTCGGGATGCCACTGCACACCTACGACAAATCGGCGTCCGGGCAACTCCGCGCCCTCGATGCAGCCATCCTCCGACCAGGCCGTGGCCACCAGCCCATCGCCCGGGCGGTCGATCGCCTGGTGGTGCATGCTGTTCACGTTCGTGCGGTCCGCGCCGAGCAGCGCTGAAAGGCAGCTGCCGAGCTCCATGCGGACGGCGTGGGTCGGCTCGTCGCGCCGAAAGCCGTGGTCAGTCTGGGCGTGCTTGATCGCCTCGCCGTAGACATCCGGGACGTGCTGGTGGAGGGTGCCGCCGAGGGAGACGTTGAGGCTCTGTAGCCCGCGGCAGATGGCGAGGATTGGCAGGTCCCGCTCCAGCGCCCAGAGCGTCGCGAGGTCCTCCATCTCGTCGCGCTCGAGTGAGACGCCCTCCGTCTTTGGATGAGGGGCCTGGCCGTAGCGGGCGGGGTCGATGTCGACGCCTCCCGTAAGCACGAGGCCGGCGGCGTTCGACATCAGCGCCTCGATCGACGCCTGCTCCATGCCCGGCGCGAGCAGCAGCGGGACGGCACCTGCGGCCTCTACTGCCCGCAGATAGGCGGCGTTCAGGGTCGCTCGCGCGGGCCGAGTCTTCCCATCGCCAGGCGAGCTCCCCATGCTTACGGCGACCAGTGGTTTCATCCTTCGAATACTACCGCGCGCTTCACGACTGCGGGATCGTGGCCGATGGATGGGCGTCGTATTCGGGAAGATAGGGCTTGATATCGAGTACCGGCGTGCCGTCTATAGCGTCCAGCCCCCGCACGCGCACGACCGCCCCATCAACACCGAGGAGGCGCACCGCCGAGACTCCGAGGTGATTCGGGCGGAGCTGGCTGCGGCTAGCGAGGATGCCAAACTGGTTTCCGTTCTGGGTGGTCACCTCCACCGGCTTCTCTGGGGCGTTTGCGGCGAGGTCCATATAGAAGGTGACGAGCGCGTGGCTGTAACTTTCCAACCCGGCGAGCATCGGCGCGTGCTGCGTTTCGAACAGGATCTCGCTTTCGACATCCGCCCAACCGTGAGGACGCGGCCTGGTGACCGAGCCTCGCACGAAGCCCAGGGCGGCCAGCGTTACTTCGCGCGGAGCTTCGGGGCGTACGAATGGCGTGCGCCGTTTGCGCCAGAACATCCGTTAGCGAGCGGCCAGTGGCGGCTGGACATCAAGCTGGTCCGGGTCCACGCCGTAGGCGCGAGCGATCCGCTCGCGCATCTCGGTGACGTCGCGCCCGGCGGTTAGGCCTCCATCGACCGCGATGTGCTGCCCGGTGACATAGCTCGAAGCGTCGCTCGCCAGCCAGGCCACGGACTGTGCGATGTCGCGGGGCTGGCCGGCGCGCTTCAGGGGCGCCCAGTCTGCGAACGCCGCAGAAACGCTGCCGAGAGCTGCATCCGCCGCTGCCCCGGTAAGGCCGAAAGGCGTGGTGAATATGTTCGTTGCGATAAAGCCGGGGCAGACGGAATTCGCGCGCACACCGAAGGGCCCGAGTTCCATCGCCACCGACCTGGAGAGGTGGATGACGCCCGCCTTGGCCGCGCTGTAGGCGTGCGGCCCGAAGCCAGCCTGCATGCCTGCTACGCTGGCGGTGCTCACGATGCTGCCGCTCCCCTGCACCTTCATCACGGCCGCGGCGTGCTTGATGCCCAGGAAGACACCGCGCAGAAGTACCGCCATCGTCTGGTCGTAGGCGTCCATATCGGTCAGTTCGATTGGCCCGCTGACTCCTCCGAAACCTGCGTTGTTAAACATGCAATCGAGTTGGCCCCACTTCGAAAGCGCAAGCTGAACGGCGGCCTGCACCTCCGACTCCTGGCTGACATCGGTGCGCTGGTAGGCCGCCTCCGGGCCTAGCTCTTCGGCGAGCTGCTGCCCCCGTTCGTCCTGGATATCGGCGATCACGACGCGCGCGCCCTGCTCGACGAAGAGTCGCACGGTGCCTTCCCCGATGCCGCTCGCGCCGCCGGTAATCACCGCAACTTTGCCTTCGAGACCGGTCATCGTCGCCTCCTACCCGTTTTCCGGCGGTTTGGCGGCCGCGCCAAAGCGCGCCTCCGCGGCAGCCTGCCGTTCGGACCAGAGTCGCCCGGTGGTGAGCGCGCCATCGACCACGAGGGCGTGCCCGCTAACGAAGCTGGACGCGTCGCTGGCCAGCCAGAGCGCAGCCTCGGCGATGTCGCTCGGCAACCCGGCGCGCTTGATCGGCTGGCCCGCGGCGAGTGCTACCTTCATGAACTCGATGGTGCCGTCTGCCTGCTCTGGCGTGAGGCCCATGCCCCGGCCGAAGATCGGCGTGGCGATGCCCCCGGGGCAGATGGCGTTCACCCGCACCCCGCTCTCACCAAGCTCGTTGGCCACAGACCTGGTGAGTTGGATGACCGCCGCCTTGGCCGCGCTGTAGATGTGGGGTCCGTAGCCGATGCCCACGCCGGCCACGCTTGAGGTGCTGATAATGCTCCCTGAGCCCTGGGCCTTCATGACCGGCGCCGCCAGCTTCATGCCCAGCACCACGCCGCGGAAGAGCACCGCCATGGTGGTGTCGAAGGCCTCCATGTCGGTGCTCTCTATTGGCCCCGAGACGCCGCCGAAGCCAGCGTTATTGAACATGCAATCCAGGCGGCCCCAGCGCGAGAGCGCGGCCTCGATGCTCGCCTGGACCTCCGCCTCCTGGCCGACGTCGGTATGGACGAACGTGGTGTTGGTGCCGAGCTCTTCGGCCAACTTCTCGCCTCGTTCATCCTGCACATCGGCGATCACAACTTTCGCGCCCTCGTTAACGAAGAGCCGGACGGTGCCCTCTCCAATGCCGCTCGCGCCGCCCGTTACAACGGCGATCTTCTGTTCAAGCCGGCCCATAGACTCTCCCCCGCGCAAAGTTTCCCGAGTCTAGGGGATCGGCGGGCGCTGTGCGAACGGCGTTCGGTTCCGGGGCCCGAAGTTCCATCGCGCGGGCGAACGGATTACTCAGCCCGCGCTCCTAGCCGTTGGGAGCGAGGTTAGTCGCCGGGGTCGCTCGGTCGCTGGCCCACCAGCGGGCGGCCGACGGCGTGCACCCCTATCTGGAAGAGGCCGTGCATCCGGTCCCATTCGTGCACAAGGGTGCGGCCCTTGCCGTCGTCCTCTTCGCCGGCGGTGAAGGAGGCGATGTGCAGATCGATCTCCGCGCCCGTTGGTTGCCAGCCGAGGAACTCGCCGCCGCTCTTTTCCGAGGGCTGAGCGAGCTCGCCGTGGCGGGCCTGGAGGCGCCAGTGTGCGGCCATCGAGCCATCATTCCCGAGGACGAAGCGCGTCATCGAAAGGCCGTTCACCTCCAGCCCAGCAAATTCAGTGTTCACGTACTCGTTGAGCCCGGAGATCAGTTCTTTCGGCAGATCGAACTTGCTGTCCCAATCGGGTAGGTCCATCTCAGATCCTCCTTAGCGCGTGGTCACGCCGCCATCGCTGAGCGCGAGCAGCCATTCCTTGTAGTTTGGATGGGCGGCGGTGCCGCTGTTGCCCACCCAGAGCATGCCCCGCGCATCGGATTGCATCGCCTTTTTCGTGCGCGCTCCCGGTCCACCCGTGTTGCTCAGTGCCACGGAATCGGAGAGGGCGAGCCAGGCGGCGAAGCGGATCGGAGGCGTGAGGATAAACACGGTCACCTGCTGCTGGTTCCAGGAGATCTGTACCTCGAAGGCATCAAGCTTCCCGCAGACCCAGTAGACGTCTACCGGGAGATTGCGGCGGCAGGCGCTGACGTCCAGCACGACTTCCCCGCCCGAACCTCGAATCACTTCCCTTTTCTTCGTCGTCGGAGTTTCGCCGACAAGCTTTGCATCGAACTCGCCTGCGGCTGGGGCGGGGGTGGTCACGGGCACGGGGTCGCCGGGTTCGAGTCCGAAGGAGATCTCGAGTGCGCGCATCAGGCCGAGGGTGAGCACCTCCTGGCCGGCGGTGGCCTCGGGCTGGCTGACCGTGGTGAAAGGGGTGGTTCCGCCTGAGGCGCTTGGCGGGGGGTAAGCGATGCGGTGCCACCAGTTGAAATCGCTACCGCTCCAGGGGGTGGGTGGGGTGGTACCCGTGTAGGGCGGCCCGAACCACTGCTTGCTGAGCAGTCCCTGTTCCTGCGACGCCAGGGACCCCGTTTTGGCAGCAACATTCACGCCGTCCGCGGCGGGCACACCGCCGCCGCTCGCCGCCTTCCAGGCTCCGCGAAAGTACATGAGGCTCGCCGCGCGCCGCTCCGGGGACGCGTACTGGCGGTCCAGGCGGACGCCTATCAGGCCTTTCGCAACAACCGTGGGCATTGTGTCGCCCATATCTTCACCTCCGGCGAGTGCACTCTGCGCACCGGCACAACGGTTGTCAACAACTTTCTGTTATGGACCTCACATTGGAGGTCAGTCAGATTGGACGGCGTAGAGCCGCAGCATCTCGCCGAGTCCCTTGAGGCCGAACCGTCCGCGGTCTTCGAAGCGGAAGCGTGATCTTGTCGCCAGTTGGCTGACCGATTCCGAGACGACGACTTCGCCAGCGGTACCCACATCGCAGATGCGTTTTGCGGTGGTGACGGCGAGCCCGATGACGTCGCCATCGCGCTCGATAGCGTCGCCCACGTGAATGCCAACGCGGATGGCCACCGCTCGCCCTGGCAACCGCTCGAGGGCCATAGGAAAGGCCGCCTGGATCTCCAGTCCGCAGGCGACGGCGGCTGTCGCGCTACTGAAGCGCATGAACATGCCATCGCCGAGGGACTTCACGAGGGAACCGCCGTGGCGCACGAGGATTGCGTTCACGCGGAGATCGTGCGCCACCAGGGCGGCGTCCCAGGCGGCGTCGCCAAGCGCCGTGTTGAGTTCTGTGGAATCAACGATGTCCGTGAACATCCAGGCGGCGAGGGTGCCCCCAGCGGCTTTGGCACCCGGGGCCTTCGGGGGCGGGTCACTGGTCTCCGGGAAGAGCCTTCCATGGGCGGTGAGGAAAGCGCGAGCCTCGGGTGGGCCGTGGATGCCGAGCGGGGCGAGGCGGCCGAGGAGCACGTTGCGGACAGTGCGGGCGGAGAGGAGGAGGGCGTCCGCCGTCGCCGTCGCATCTCGCCCGCGTGCCAACTCAACGAGCACCTCGAACTCGAAATCCGTGAATCCGGCAGGGTACGGGCCGGCTGGCGCTGCGGGCAGTTCGATGGCGGCCCGCTCGGCGAGCTTTCGCGCTTCGGTGGCGACTCGCGATATACGGAGGAAGTCCAGTTCTCGAACAGCGGCGACGAGCAGGCTCTCTGCCTCTTCCGGAGAGCCATCCGCGTCGAGCAGTAGCCGTGCGAGGTCGAGGCGGGCGCGAGCGGCCTCGGTCCGCGCTCCCATGTGGTCCGCGCGGGAGATTGCCGCGCGCAGCGAGGCCTCGGCCTCTTCGATTCTGCCGAGGGCGAAGCAGGCCACGCCGAGGCCCCGCTCGACCACGTAGCCGGGCCCGAAGGTGACCTCCACCCCTCCGGCTTGCGCCGCCTCGAAGAGTGCGAGCGGATACTCGGCGAGCTGGGGTATACCGAGAGCCACGCCCAGTTCGAGGCGACAGGCTGCGGTCGCCAGCGAGAACATATCGGGCGGCTGTCGCCAGCTTGCACGGCGCGGATGGGCATCGATCTCGGCGCGCACCTCCGCGAGTTCACCCTTCCACGCACGGAAGAGCTGGCGCAGGGTCCAGGTGGCATCGGCTCCGGCCACCGATTCGAGCAGCGCAAGCGCATCTTCGGCAGCTTCCCACTCGCCGCGGAGCGCTCGACCGTAGGCGAGCGGCGGGAGGAGCACGGCCGGGGTGTAGCTGTAGTCGGATCGCCGGTAGAGGGCGAGGGCGCCCGCGCCCTGGCGCTCTGCCTCATCGAAATCGCCCCGCACGAGGGCGACGGCGGCGAGGCTCGCCCGCCCGAGAGACTCGATGGCCCAGTCGTGCACCTCGCGCGAAGCGGCCACGGTTTCGTGGGCCAGCGCCTCCGCGCGCCCCAGTCGGCCGAGCGCGAAGTGCGCCTGGGAGAGGTTTTGCAGTCCCCAGAGGTGGTACCAGCGGTCGTCCAGCGTTTGCGCGTGGCGGTAGGCCTCCTCGTTCCGCGCCAACGCGGCGGCGGGCTCCAGACGCGCGAGGTGGTAGCGTGCGAGATCGAAGCAGGCGTGCAAAGAGGTGAAGCTATCGCCTGCGGCGGTCGCCAGTTCGAGCGCCTCTTCGGAAACAGACCCCGCCTCCGAGCTTCGAGCGTTGTGAAGGAGTTCGGCCCACATCGCTTTCACCGCCGCGCGCATCGCCGGGAGAGCGTCTCCGGCGGCCAGCATGAAGTCGTCGTACTCGCGGCGTTCGATGGACTCGCCAATGGCCAGGCGGCCGTGGGCGTTGCGGGCGCGCAGCAAGCCGATGAGGGCGCGGCCCCAGCCGGAGAGGTCGCCGGCCTCACGGTACGTGTGGAGCGCCGCTTCGAACCAGGTCCGCGCCGCATCTACAGACATATCGCGGTAGTGGGCGAATCCGCAGCGATAGAGCAGGTCTCCGCGCTCACACGGGGATAGCGTGGCGACGAAGGCGGGGCGGCCGACTGCGGCCTCGAGCATGCGCCCCGCCTGTCCATAGGCCGAGGCGCCGAGAGCGTGCTCGCCGGCGAGCAGGGCGGCGCGGCCCACGGCCTCCGGTGCGGCGAGTGCCCCCGCCTCCAAGAGATGGTGCGCGAGGAGCGAAGGCGAGAGTTCCGACGCCGCTCCAGGGCGCTCGGCGATAGCGAAGTGCAATCGGTTGCGCTGGCCAAGGGGCAGCTGTGCTGCAAGCGAGCGGCGGAAGATCGAATGTGCGAACCGCCAGCCCTCCGCGGTTTCGGCGACGAAACCGGCCGTCTCTGCATCCCGGAGACGCTGCGCCACGCTCGCGGCCGTCTCGCCGGAAAGCTCCGCGAGCAGGGAGGTGGTGAAGTCGTCTCCGATGATTGCGGCCAAACTGAGCAGCGATCGGGCGGCCGGTTCGAGGGAGGCGGCGCGCGCGCTCATGGCGCCCTGGACTTCGGAGGGGAGGACCACCTCGCTCTCCGCGCCGCTGGCTGTGAGGCGCCCGTGCTCAACGCTCAGCACCGCACCGGCGTTCATCTGGGCGAGCGTTTCAGCGATGAAGAGCGGGTTCCCCTCGGCGGTCCGCATGAGGAAGTTGAGCAACGGGACGCCAGAGGGCGCTCCGGCGCAGGCCACCACGAACTCGTTCGTTTCGATCTCATCGAGCCCGACGAGTGGCAGCCAGGTCACCGGCGGTTCGTGGCGAGTACGAGAGAGGGTGTGTTCGAGCCGACTAGCCTGCCCGGCGGGGCGCGAAACCAGGATGAGTGTGAAGGGCACCCGATCGCCGCCGGCCGCCGCATCGGCGATCGCCTCGACGAGGTTAAGGAGCACCTCCAGGGATGCGTTATCCGCCCACTGCAGGTCGTCGACCACGTAGAGAAACGGCCGCCGGGCGGCGAGCGCCGAGACCGCCCACCAGAGTGCGAGTTGAGCTTCGCCGCGGTCCGGGCCGCTCAGGGGGCCGGGAGTCCTCGAAGTGCCGCCGGTCATCGCCTGGAGAACGGCGACGTGTGGGTTCGCTGGGTCATCGAGCAGGCCCGCTCGCGCGCAGCGAGCGATGAAGGCGCCGCGCAGGGCGAGAAAGGGGACTTCCGAGCCTTGGCTGAAGCGGCCCTCGCAGACCGCCACGCCCATGCCTTCGGCCAGCGCCATCGCTTCCCGCGCGAGGCGGGACTTGCCGATGCCGATCTCGCCAGTGATCAGGGCGACGCCTGGCTCGCCGCTGGCCGCCAGCTCGAGGAGAGAACGCAGGGACGCGAGTTCTGCCCTCCGACTGACCAGGGGCAGGCGGGCGGGAGGCTGCAGACGAAAGGCATCCTGGATTCGCGGCATGGCAGGTCTCCGAGGGAGAGCCACTGAGTCTATCCCAAGGGGGAGGGTCCTGCTTCCAGAGGGTCGCGCAGTGCCGCGCCCCGCACTTAACCAGCCACGCGCACGGTGCCGCGCATGCCGTACCCCTCGTGGCCGGGGAGGTGGCAGATGTAGGTGTAGA
>JBDSEP010000244.1:0-3925 GCA_039919985.1 Tepidiformaceae bacterium
ATCATGATCGATGCGGCCAAGCGCGCCTCCGCAGGCCGGATCACCGCTGTCATCCCCTACTACGCCTATGGCCGGAGCGACAAGAAGGACCAGCCCAGGGTGCCGATCAGCGCCCGGCTGATCGCCAACATGCTCGAAACCGCGGGCGCGGACCGCATCCTCACCACCAACCTCCATGCCGGCCAGATCCAGGGCTTCTTCAATATCCCCCTCGACGAACTCAACGCCCTCTACCCGGTGAGCGCCCACCTGAAGAACGAGCGCCTCGAGAACTACACCGTGGTTGCCACGGACGTCGGTGATGAGAAGCGCGCCCGCGATATGGGCGTCCGCCTGGGCATGCCGCTGGCGATTATCGACAAGCGGCGCATCGGTAACACCGGCCGGACCGAGGCGATGCACGTCATCGGCGAGGTGGAGGGCAAGGGCTGCCTGATCCTCGATGACGAAATTGACACCGGCGGGACAATCATCGCCGCCGTCAATGCGCTGCGCGCCAATGGAGCGGGCGAAGTGATCGTCGCCGGTTATCACGCCCTGCTCAGCGGCCCCGCGGTCGAACGGCTGCGCGCCGCTGAAGTGCGCGAGATCATCGTCACGGACACGATGCCCATCCCCCAGGAGAAGCGCCTGCCGAACCTCACGATCATCCCCATGGCCTCGCAGTTCGGCGACGCGATCGGCCGCATTCATAGCGGCCAGAGCGTCGGCGCCCTCTTCCAGTAGAACTTCAGGCGACCAACACACACTCTCTTAACGGCCAACGGCCAACGGCCAACGGCCAACGTCCAACGGCCAACGGCCAACGGCCAACGGCCAACCCGCCCCCTCACGCCTCTAGGACCGCGAGCTCCAGCAGCGCCACCGCCTCTTTATAGCTCGCCTCCGGGGGGATGCGCAGCGGCGCGCCAATCGTCACCCGCACGCGACCCCGTGGGATGAGCATCCAGCGCCCTTCGTATGTGCCGCGGCGCAGCAGGTCCACGCGCATGGGCAGCACCTGTTTTCCCGAGCGCACGGACAGCCAGCCGATTCCCGTCTTGAACGGCAGCTGCTCCCCGCTCTCGCTGCGCTCCCCTTCGGGGAAGATGAGCACGTTCCAGCCGTCTTTCAACAGCCCGTTCACATACTCCAGGCTTTCCCGAATCCCGCTGCCATCGCGGTCGAACGGGAAGGCGTTGCCAAAGAGCCGCCCGGTGAAGGCGCGTGCGCGGTTGCCGAAGATGTCATCGGCGGCGGCCGCTACGGCGGTGCGCAGGCGAAAGCGGCGAGGCAGGGCGCGCAGCACCATGCTCCAATCGAGGTGAATCGTGTGGTTGCTGATCACCAGGCAGGGCTGCTCCACCTGCGCGAGGTGATGGCGCCCGCGCACCTCCAGGCTGTAGCCCAGCCAGATTGCGGGGAAGAGCAGGGCCAGCTGAAACGTTTCGCGGAAGCGCCTCACCGCCCACCAGCGCGGCCAGCGCGCGAACGCCGCCGTCCGCGGTTTACGTCGTTCGCGCTCACTCACCTTGCGGCCCCAGTGCCATGCCTCGCGACCATCCCATCCTCAGCGCAGCTACTCCGGGCCCGGGCTTTCGGTCACCTTACACGAACATTTGGCGGGCTACCGGCGGCCGCACCTGCCACCGCCGGCCCAGAACTCTAGGCGAGCTTTGCGCCGAGCGGCCGCCCAGCGCCCTCGTTCGCTCTGACCGCCCGGCCCTCGGCAACCACACGTTCGTAAAGCGCTGCCATATCCGCGCCCACGCTAGACCAGGCGAAGCGTTCCATCGAACGCTGCGCGGCGCGGCTAAAGTTCGCCCGCAGTTCGCGGTTATTCAGGAGCACCTCCAGCTTTTCGGCGAAGGGCTCCGGGCAGCGCCACGGGATCAGGTAGCCGCTCACCCCGTCCGTTACGGTGGAGACCAGCCCTCCCACGCGCGAAGCGACAACCGGCGTCCCGCAGGCCATCGATTCCACCGCCACCAGCCCGAAGCTTTCGTAGTAGCTGGGAACTACGCAGACGTCCGCTGCGCTGTAGTAGGTGGGCAGGTCATCGTGCGCGACAGCCCCTTCGAAACGGACGTTGGCCACCACGCCGGCCGCCTCGGCCTGGGCGCGCAACTCCTCCTTGAGTTCAGTCGCCCGTTCGTCTCCGCCAACGATCAGCAGCGTGAAATCGCGTTCGTCCAACTGAGCGAGCGCGCTGATCAGGATGTCGACGCCCTTCAGTTTCTCCAGCCTGCCCACCCAGAGCAGCACCGGACTCTCCGCTGGCAGACCCAGGCGACGGCGCGCCGCTGCGCGGTCGCCTGGCTGGAAGAGCTCCAGATCGACGCCGCAGGGAATAGTATGCATGCGCCGGGGGTCCGCGCCGTAGTAGCGCTGCAGCAGTTCCCGCTCGTGGTCGCTGGCGGTGACGATGGCCGAGGCTCGGCGGGCGATCTGGCGTTCATGGCGGATGCGTTTACGCGGCTCCGCCTCACCGAAGCGTGCCCGGTTCTTCACTTCGCCAAGCGTGTGGAACATGACCACGTGGGGTACCGCGAGCTCACGCGCGAGGTGGCCGCCGGCCCATCCGCTCTGCCAGTAGTGGCTATGGATGACGTCGTAGCCACGCCCTTCTTCGTGTACGAAGCGTCGCATATCGCGCGCGAACTGCGGCAGGTAGTCGGAGATCGCCTCTTTGTCGATGAGCTCGGGTGGGCCCGCGTCCACCCGCACCAGGCGCAGGTTCTGGGCGATCTGCTCCACCCTCGGGAGGTCCGCATCGCGCCGCGTAAAGATGTCCACCTCGAGGCCGAGGCGCGCAAGCTCCCGCGAAAGTTCGAGCACGTAGACGTTCATCCCGCCCGTCTCGCGGCCACCGAGCGGAGCCAACGGGCTGGTATGAGCGGAGACTTGGGCGATGCGCATCTTCATTCGGTAGTTTTGGACTGCGCCGCCGCATAGCGTTCTCCCCGCTCGACACGCAGCATCCTCTCGGCGTTTACCGCAGTTAGTTCAGGCGAAAGGTATCGCCCTCTTCTTCTTCGTCATCGGCGTCGCTATCGCTATACACGCCCGCCGGCGAGCCGCGCCAGACAGCCACGATGAAGTCCTCGCGGTAGGGGTCCGAGGTCATCACCAGCCGTTCGTCGGCCGCGTCGATAAGCTGCTGGATGCGCTCCTCGTTGGCATCGGCGGTCGTGCAGAGCGTGGCGTGCACGTTCGCCCCCTGGTAGTGGATATCGATGCGCCCGCAGATGCCGCCATCTTCGAGGATCGTGTAGGCTTCCGAGTTTGGTGTGCGCGATTCCCGTTCGAACTCAATCACAGTGGGCGTACCTGTCCTTTGCCGAATATGGTCCATTTGTAGCTGGTCAGTTCACGCAGCCCCATCGGCCCGCGAGCGTGCATCTTCTGAGTCGAAATTCCAACTTCTGCACCGAGCCCGAACTGCGCGCCATCGGTGAATTGGGTGCTGGCGTTCACGTAGACAGCCGCCGAATCCACCTCATCCACGAACTGCATGGCGCGCGTGTAGTTCTCGGTCACAATGGCGTCGCTATGGTGGCTGCCGAAGCGCTCAATGTGGGAGATCGCCTCTTCCAGCGAATCGACCACGCGGACGCCGACCCGCAGGGCGAGATGCTCCGTGCTCCAATCGCCTTCGATCGCCCGTTCGATCACGATCTCCGGGTGACGCTCCCTGGAGAGCAGCGCCGCCGCGCGCGCATCGGCGAGGAAGGTCACGCGCCCGCCCCACTGCGCGGCCAGTCCGTCGAGGAACGCGGGGGCGGCCAGCACATGCACGAGCACGGTGTCCACCGCGTTGCAGATGCTGTAGCGCCGGGTCTTCGCGTTATCCACCACGCTCACTGCCATCTCTAGGTCCGCGAATTCGTCCACGTAGATCTGGACGATCGCATCGCCGTGGGCAACGACCGGCATGGTGGCGTGT
>JBDSEP010000278.1:0-3393 GCA_039919985.1 Tepidiformaceae bacterium
GGAGGAGTGGGCGCTCGCCGGGCGGGTTTTCGACGCCGAAGCGATCACCGAATTCCACCGCTGGGAAGCGGAAGGCCGGGGGTGGTAGCAGGAGGGACGGCTGTTCTCGCGGCCCTCCGGTCGCTCACGCGCCCAGTCCCACCTTTGGGTCCGTGGCCCCGCCGATCGCCAGGGCGGCGTCTCGCACGGCGCGTGTTTCCGGGCCCTTCTCCAGCCGCGCAGCAATCAGCGAAAGGATGTAGCAGGGGATGAAGTACATCAGGCCGACCACAATCAGCACTTCGATGGCGTTGCCGTTGGCCGGGTTCTCATAGATTAGGCGGCCTCTCCGGATCAGCTCGAAGACCCCAATAATCGAAGCCAGCGAGGTGTCCTTGAAGAGCGTGATTAGCTGGCTGACCAGGCCGGGGGCCATCCGCCGTAGAGCCATCGGCACGGCGATTTCGCGCATCGTCTGCAGATAGGTAAGGCCCAGCGCACGCCCCGCTTCGATGATCCCCTTCGATATCGAGAGGATGCCGGCGCGCATGATCTCGGCCACCACCGCGCTGTTGTAGAGCGTCAGCGCGAGCACCGCCGCCCAGAAGCGGTCGATGCGCCCCGCATCATCCACAAGGTTGTCGCCCAGCGGGATGTTGAGCAGCCAGCCGAGGTCCACGCGGCCCCCGCCAAAGAAGACGAAGAAAAGCAGGAGCAGCAGCGGTGTGGCCCGGAAGCCTTCGACGTAGGCTGTGGCCGCCCAGCGGATGCCGCGAATCGGTGCCAGCCGCGCGACCGCCATGATGATGCCCACCACGAGGCTGAGGATGATCGCGATGAAGGCCATCTTCGTCACGAGCCAGAGCGCCTTCAACAGGAACTCCCAGTAGACCCACTCTTTGAAGACCTCCCAGTTGCCGGGCAGGTGGTCCAGGAAGGCGCCCCAGATCTCGGTCATCGTCCCCTCCCCACGCGTTGCTCCAACCGAGACGAGGCCCAGGCGAGAGGCAGCGTGAGCGCGAGATAGAGCAACCCAGCTGCAGTGAACGCCTCGAACGTGAGGAAGTTCCGCTGCTGGATGTTGTCCGCGCTCTGCAGCAGCTCGGTGACGCCAATCACAGAGACCAGCGCACTGTTGCGGAAGAGCGCGCTGAAGATGCTCGTGAGCAGCGGAATGGCGATCCGCACGGCCTGCGGCACGATCACGTAGCGGCGCGTCTGCAGATACGTCAGGCCGAGCGAACGGGATGCCTCGTTCTGCCCCTTGTCCACGGAGATGAGTCCACTGCGCAGCGCCTCGGAGGTGTACGCACCGGTGTAGAGCGTGAGCCCGATGAGCCCTGCCTGGAACGGCGAAAGCAGCCAGGTCACTTCGCCATAGAGTGGCAGGTCGAAGTGCGGGAACTTCGGTAGCGCGAAGAAGAAGAAGTAGAGCTGGAGCAGCAGCGGCGTGTTGCGGAACGCTTCCACATAGGCACCGGAGAAGAAGCGCAGCAGCCAGAAATCGCTGGTTCGAAGGAGCGCCACGATCGCGCCGAGGACGATGGCGAAAATCATCGAGAGGATCGTCAATTCGATCGTCAGCAAGTAGCCGTCGCGGAACTGCTTCGGATTGTCCTGGAGGATCTGGATTACGTCCCGCGCGAACCCGCCAAACGAGACGACAGCGTCCGTCAGTCCGGAAATGAAAAAGACGAGCATCATCGGGATAATGCTCGCCGTGTAGTACGCAGTTGGCTGTCACGCCGGGGCGACCGCTGAAGGGTGAGGCGAAAGCCCCACCTTTCCGCAGGTCGCGGCCCGGCGCTCAGCTGCACGCGCTGGTTACGGGGCTGCCGGCAGCTTGCTGCGGGCCTCGGCGGCCTTCGGCAGACCTTCGAACTTGCCAAGGTACTGGTCGTAGATCTTGTCCCACGTCCCGTCCTTGAACATGCGGTCCAGTTGGGCGTTGATGTACGCCTGCATGTCCGTCTTGCCCTTCTTCACGCCGATGCCGTACGGCTCATCCGTGAACAGCCCGCCGACAAGTTTGACGCCGGGGTCTTTGTCAGCAAATCCGAGGAGGATGACGTTGTCGGTGGAGACAGCCGCCACGCGGCCATCCTTCATCGCCTGTACGCAGGCTGAATAAACGTCGAGCAAAAGCAGCTTGGCCTGCGGGTACTTCGCGGCCAGCGTCTGTGCGGGGGTAGAGCCCTGGACAGTGCAGACATCCTTGCCGTTCAGGTCCGCGGCGGTCTTGATGTCCGCGTTCTCCTTCTTCACGAGGATCGATTGGCCGGCCTGGTAGTACGGCTTGCTGAACTCGATCTGGGTCTTGCGCTCTTCGTTGATGGTGAAGGTCGCGATGACCACGTCCACCTTGTCTTCCTGGAGATACGGGATGCGGTTCTTGGAGACCGCTTCTTCGAACTTGATCTGGTCTTCGCTCAGGCCGAGCGACTTACCGATCTCCTTAGCGATAGCGATATCGAAGCCATCGAGTTTACCGCCGATGGCGTCCTTTACCCCGAACCCGGGCTGATCGAACTTCACGCCGAAGGTGATCTTCTTGGCGGCGACGATTTTGCCCATGGTGGAATCGGCTGCGAACGTGGGAGCGGCGGTCGCCGCAGTGGTGGCGGCAGCGGTCGCTCCCGCCTTGGGCGTGTCTTTGGCCTTGTCGTCGTCATCGCCACCGCAAGCCGCTGCAAGCAGCGCAAATGCGGTGAAGATGGCGAGCAGCACCAGCAACAACCGTGGTTTCTTAGACAATGTGGTGGTTCCTCCCTGTGGTGGGGCCTTAGCGCCCCCTGTCGTTACCGGTACGAACGAGCGCCCGCGCCCGGTTCCCCTCTTCTCACCTTAGTGGGTGATGATGCGGCTGAGAAACCGCTTTGTGCGCTCGCTCTTGGGTTGCTCGAAGACTTCCGCCGGTGTGCCTGCCTCTTCCACAATGCCATCGGCCATGAAGAGCACGCGGTCCGCTGCCTCGCGGGCGAACCCCATTTCGTGGCTCACCACCAGCATCGTCATTCCGTCGTGGGCAAGGTCGCGCATCACATCGAGCACTTCCTTGATCATCTCGGGGTCCAGCGCGCTCGTTGGTTCGTCGAAGAGCATGACCGTGGGCAACATGGCGAGCGCCCGCGCGATAGCCACGCGCTGCTGCTGGCCGCCAGAGAGCTGCGCCGGGAAAGCGTTCGCCTTCTCTGGGATGCCAACGCGCGTGAGCAGATCGTGGCCCCGCGCCTCGGCCTGCTTCCGGCTCTCCTTGCGCACTTTGCGCGGCGCCAGGGTGATGTTGTCCAGCACCGACATCTGGGGAAAGAGGTTGAACGACTGCTGCACCATGCCCACATGGGAACGCAGGTCGTTCACATCGGTTTTCCTGTCGTGGACCGAGATCCCGTTGACCACCACTTCGCCCGCATC
>JBDSEP010000375.1:0-2661 GCA_039919985.1 Tepidiformaceae bacterium
CGCGAATGAACCCGCGGCGCAGGTCGCTATGGATCTTGCCTGCCGCCTCGGGCGCGGTGGAGCCTGCGGGCACCGTCCACGCCCGGCACTCATCTGGCCCGGCGGTCAAGAAGCTGATCAGCCCCAGCAGCTGGTAGCTCATCCGAATCGCCCCCGCCATCCCGCTCTCCGTGACGCCCGCAGATTCGCGGAACTCCGCGGCCTCGTCCTCCCCCAGGTCGTTCAACTCCATCTCGAACTTCCCGCAGAAGACGGCGACGTCGCGGCCCGTGCGCTGCAACTCCGCCCGGTAGTGCGCCTCCAACTCATCGCGCTTCGCCAGCTCGTCCTCGCCGATATTGACCACCACCAGGAAGGGGGCGGCGGTCAGGAACTGCGAGCCTTCCAGGAGCTTCCAGTCTTCTTCGCTCAACCCCTGCTCGCGGATCGGAGCTTCCGCTTCCAGTCCGGCCTTCATGCGCCCGAGGAGCGCTTTGTTGCGCATCAGCACGTCCCGCTCGCCGGCCTTGATGGAGCGCATCTCGGCGTCGATGCGTTGCAGCCGCTTCTCGATAATCGCCAGGTCCGCGAACGCCAGCTCGAGGTCCATGGTGGCGATATCTCGCGCCGGGTCGATGCTCACCTCGGGATGGGGCACCGTTTCGTCTTCGAAGGCGCGCACCACGTGGATCAGCGCGTCCATCCGCGCCAACTCGGTGATGAACTTCCCGCCCGGCCCCTCGCCCTTCCCGAACGACTCGCCGGCGGCCGGGAAGTCGACATACTGGATCGTCGCGTAGGTCGTCTTTTTCGGGCGGTAGAGCGTCGTCAGCCGGTCCACACGCTCGTCGGGCACGTTCACCACGCCCACATTCGGCTGGGTGCTGGCACTGTACGCACCCACCTGCGCGGTGCCGCGGGTGACCGCATTGAAGACCGTCGTTTTGCCCGAACGGGCCAGGCCGATGATGCCAAGCTGCATAAATCGCAGGGTACAGGAGCGAAAGCTAAGCGCTAACGAGAGACGAGCCGCGGCGACCGGTCATGCCCGAGCGACTCGGCCGCAGGGACCGCGCGCCGCGGCTCGCGGCTAACCTCGCAATCGTGCCGCCACGTCCACCCTGAAACGCTCCTCCCGGAACATCGAGACCATCTCGTAATGGTCCTCCAGGAACTGGCCCACCGCTCGGTTCCCCTCGATGAAGCGGGCGCGATAGACCCAGCTATCGTGCAACTGGCTCTGCCACCACATCTCTACTCCATCCTCGCACTGCTCGAGCGTGGCGTGCCGCCGGTAGCCGCCAATGTAGGCTTCGAGCAACCCCGGCCCCAGCAGCCCCATGAACGAGGTCGCCCGCAGCACTTCGAAGACCGGTGGCAGGAGCGCCGCCATCTCCCAGTCGACCACCGCCACGAGCGCCCCGCCGGCGTCGAGGATGATATTGCGCTCGTGAAAGTCTCCGTGGCATGCCGCTCGTGCCATATGCGCGAACTCGCTCGCGGGGCGCGCAGCGGGCGAATCGAGCAGCGCGAGAATATCGCGAATCTGCCCCTGCAGCCGCAGCTGCGTCTCGCCCGGCGATGGGCTGTAGCGAATCAGGTCGTCCACCCGCCCAAGGTCATCGAGGCTTTTCGCGACATCCCAGACCGACCCATTCGAACCCGTCGGCAGGCGGGCATCCTCGAACGGCCGAAGGACGGCGTGCAGCCGCCCATGCAGTGCACCCAGCATCGCCGCCCCCTCGGGGTCGATCGCCCCGCGTTGCAGGTGCCTCCCCTCAACCCAGGGGTAGACCGCCCAGAAGCGGTTGCTGAGCGAGTGCAACCTGCGCCCCTGCTTATCGGCGAGCGCCTCAACAACCGGTATCCCCCGCTCCGTTGCGAACGCCGCCACGGCGTACGAAAGTTCCTGGCGCTCTTTCGTGCGGGATTTCGCGAGGTACCGAACGAAGCGCGGGCCCTGCGCCGTCTCTACCTGGAAGTTACGGTTGCTCACCGAGAGCGCGACAGGATTCGGTTCGCCCTCTACCGCCAGGCCGTAGCGCGCCAGCACCTCAACGATTCCCCGGCGTTCCTGCACCGAGACCTCTTCGGGGCCATCCAACGGTTCAGGCGACATCCCTGCATTCTGCCGCCCAGCGGCGTTCTGCGCGTGGCCCGGTACTAGCCCTCCACATCCCTGCGTTGAAATCGCCAAAACGCCGCCCCCACGAAAGCGACGAGCCAGAGCGCCACCACCGTCGCGCCTCGCCAGAGCGGGATCGTCGCTTCGCCCACCACCAGCCCGAGCGGTCCGGCGAGTGTGCTATCGCGGACCACCCCGTTCGCCGCAAGCACCGCCCGCACGTTCGCCGCCAGCAGCACCTCGGGGATGTGCGAGAGGTAGCCCTCGGCGTCGTTCAACACCCCCGTAAAAATCGCTTCGAGGAAGAACACACCAGCAGCCGCACCCACCGCCTGCCCCGCCGAGCGAAAGATGGTAGCCAGCAGCAGGGCCAACGCCGCAAACGGGAGGACCGCGAACACCAGCCTCGCAAGGCCCTTCGCGGCGCCTGCCGCCAGCGCCCAGTCCACGGTTCCGAAAGGAAGGTCATAGAGAAAGCTGAACCACGCGCTCCACCCGAGTGAGACCGCGAAACCCAGGAGCACGGCCACGAGCACGAAGCCGAAGCCGACTATGGC
>JBDSEP010000358.1:0-3181 GCA_039919985.1 Tepidiformaceae bacterium
CGAACATTCGCCACTCGCCGTCGATTCGGGAGAGGGAGAGCACGTGCGCCCGCAGGTCTCCGCGGTAGAGCCGTTCGGCGAGGGCGAGCGCGCGATCGAGCTGGACGAAGCTGACCTCGAGATCAACCGTCGACTGCATGGGCAACACCCGTAAGGCAACTTCGGTGATGATTCCCAGCGTTCCGAGCGAGCCGCACCAGAGGCGCATGAGATCGTATCCGGTGACGTTTTTTACTACGCGGCCGCCCGCCTTCACCAGCTCACCATCGGCACGCAGGACGGACATGCCAAGCACGAGATCGCGCGGGAGACCGTGGCGGGAACGCAACGGGCCTCCCGCGCCCACGGCAAGCACACCTCCGATGGTCGCCAGCTCGGGATGGGGAGGGTCGAGCGGAAGCCACTGATCCTCGGCGGCCAGGACTCGGTTGACCTCCGCGATCGTAGCGGTCGCGGGAACGACGACGGTGAGGTCGGGCGCTTCGTGCAGAATTTCGCCCCTTACGGCTGCCGAGAGTTCCACGAGCGCGAACGGCCTGGTGGGGGCGTTTCCCAGTTCGAGCCGCGTGCCGCCTCCTACCGGCAGGAGCGTTCCACCGTCGCGCGAGCGGACGAGGGCTGCGAGCGCCTCGAGAGATTCGGGGCGATGAACGGCGGTGGGGGATCGGCCGGAAACGGAGGCCGGGGCGCGCGTTGCGAGGTCAGACATAGGCGTCCGGCCCGGCCGCGCGCACCGCAGCCCCGTGGTTGAGCATCTCGCCACAGCCGGTACCGGCAGGCAGGAGTTTGCAGGGGTTGAAATCGCCATTGTTGCCGAAGACCGGTCTCAGGCGTGCCATGTTCTCGAGGTCAGACTCGGAGTAGAGCCAGGGCATGAACTGCTGCTTCTCAAAGCCGATGCCGTGCTCGCCGGAGAGGGCGCCGCCCGCATCGACGCAGGCACGCATCATCTCGGCGCCGGCCCTCAGCACCAAGGCGTGCGCGCCGGGTACACGGTCATCGAACAACAGAAGCGGGTGGAGGTTGCCGTCGCCGGCGTGGAAGACGTTGGCAACGGGCAACGCGTAGCGCTCGCTAATCTCGTTCACGGCGGCCATGACCTGCACGAGCTTGGAGCGGGGGACGACGCCATCGAGGATGTAGTAGTTGGGCATGATACGGCCCAGCGAACCGATCGCCCCCTTTCGGCCCTTCCAGAGGAGCTCGCGTTCGACCGGATCGATGGCAAGGCGCACCTCGCTCGCCCCTTGCTCGAGGCATTCGGCGCGGGCTCGCGCCACCTGCCCCTGCACCTCTTCGGCGATTCCATCGAGCTCTACGAGGAGGACCGCTCCCGCGTCCGGGGGGTAGCCACACTGGAGCCCGGCCTCGGCGGCCTGGAGCGTTAGGCGGTCCATCATCTCCATGGCGGCGGGGACCATGCCCGCAGAGATGATCGAGGAGACCGCGAGGCTCGCCTGTTCCACGGAATCGAAGATCGCAAGGAGCGTGGCGACGGTCTCGGGCAAAGGAGTGAGGCGGACGACGACTTTGGTGACCACCCCCAGGGTGCCCTCAGAGCCGATGAACGTTCCGCGAAGGTCGTAGCCGAAGGCGTCGGGCACCCTACCGCCAAGCCAGGTGACCTCCCCGCCAGCGGTGACCACTTCCAGGCCGAGCACATGGTTGGTGGTCACACCAAGTGCAAGGCAGTGCGGCCCTCCGGCGTTCTCTGCCACGTTACCGCCGATTGTGCAGGCTTTCTGGCTGCTGGGGTCGGGCGCGTAGAAGAGCCCGAGGTGGGCCACTTCCTCCGAAAGCTGGATGTTCGGCACGCCGGGCTCTACGACAGCGAGCCGGTTCACGGCGTCGATCTCGAGGATCCGGCGCATCCGGGCGGTAGCAATGACGACGCCGCGGCGGTGTGGCACCGAGCCTCCGCTCAGCCCCGTCCCGGCGCCTCGCGGTGTAACTGGCAGGCTCCAGCGGTTGCAGATGCGAATGACGCGGGCAGTCTCCTCGGCACCGTCCGGGAAGACCACGGCTTGAGGACGCTGCGACTCCACGGTTCCATCAAACTCGTAGACGATAAGGTCCTCGGGACGCCAGAGGACGTTTCGTTCGCCGACGACTTCGGAAAGTGCGGCGATCAGATCACGACGCGTGGGCATCGGCAGACTCCGCCATCTGGCATTCGCGGCACAGCCCGAAAATCGCGAAGTGGGTGAGGTCTGGAGCGAAGCCGAACTCCGTGTCGAGGCGTGTTTCCAGGCTCTCGAGGTACTCATGGGGCACCTCCACCACGTGGCCGCAGCTCGAACAGATCAGGTGATGGTGGGGCTCCGCCGGCGCCCATTCGAACACAGCGTCGCCCGACCCCATGTCGGTCGAGGTGGCGAGCCGCATGCGCTTGAGAACGTCGAGCGTGCGGTAGACCGTGCTGATATCGACGAAGGGGTAGGCGGCGCGCACCTGATCGGTGATCTGAGCGGCGGTAGCGTGGCCTTCACCATGGCGGAGCGCGCGCACGATCATGAGGCGCTGAGGGGTCATCTTGTGGCCCGCGCGGCGCAAAAGCTCAGCCGTTTCGTCTTCGCAACTCATCGGCACCAGTGTACACGGGGCGTCCCTCGCGGGGCTTCGCTGAGGAGTCGAGAGCGGGTTCGCGTCAGACGCTCGCCGGGGGTTTGTCGCGGAAGAGCTCGTTCAAATTCGTCGCGGGGCGACGATGCAGCATCCCGTCGAAGCTGCCCTGGGAGAGGGTGGTCGCGGCGGTCATGAACGCGTCCCAGGCAACCATCGCGAGACCGCCGCCGACGCTGACTCGTCGCACACCAAATCCGGCCAGGTCGGCGACGCTGAATTCGCTTGCGCTCCCCACGAGCACGTTGACGGGAAGTGGGCCCGCGGCGGCGACTACCGCTTCAATCTGCTCTCGGGAGCGAATACCCGGGGCGTAGAGGCAATCTGCGCCAGCGTTGGCGTAGGCTTTCAGGCGCTTGATCGCCTCGTCGAGATCTGGGACGCCAGCGAAGAAGCACTCCGCACGCGCAGTCAGCAGGACATCGCCGCCAACCTTGTCGATCGCGCTTCGAGCGGCCGACAGCCGGGCGACTGCGACCTCGATATCAAAGAGTGGGTGGCCCGGGTCGCCAGTGGAGTCCTCGATCGAGAGGCCGGAGACGCCCGCTTCGACGCAGAG
>JBDSEP010000012.1:0-6739 GCA_039919985.1 Tepidiformaceae bacterium
TCTCCTCCATCGTGGCCTGCTGGCCTCTGCGCAGGCCCTCCTTCATGTAGCGCATAGCAATCGGCGGGTTTGCCGCGATCTTTCGCGCCAGGGCAAGCGCTGTCGGCATCAGTTCGTCGTGGGCCACAACTCTGGAGACCAGTCCGATGCGCTCCGCTTCCGCCGCTTCGATGACGTCCCCCGTGAAGAGCAACTCGGCAGCCCTCGACGGGCCGACGATCCGAGGCAAGCGCCAGAGCCCACCGATATCCGAGACAAGCCCGCGCTTGATGAACAGCTCTCCAAACTTCGCGCGCTCCGAGGCAATGCGGATGTCGCAGAAAAGGGTCAGGTCCATTCCCCAACCGACCGCCGGCCCGTTCACCGCCGCGATCACGGGCTTGTCGCACTCGAGCACCGCCACTGCGGCCGGCGTTGGCCGTGGGCGCACGTCGCGCAGGCGCGTCATGGTGGCGTCGCGCTGTTCGCCCAGCATGATCTGCTTCACATCATCTCCCGAACAGAACGCCCGGCCGCTCCCTGTGAGCACCACGCAACGTACCTCGGGATCGCTGTGAGCCGAGCGGAAGGCCGCTTCCAGTTCGCCGTACAGGCTGCGAGTGAGGGCGTTCATCGCCTCCGGGCGGTTCAGGGTGATCGTTGCAATCTGGTCGGCGAGGACGTACTCAAGTTCGGACATTGTGCTACGGCTCCAACAACAGGCTGCCGTAGTCAGGCGCCCATCGGCCCCGCCTGTCAAGCGCGACAGCCCGTCGCCGACTCGCTATCGTTTCCGAATCGCACCTACGAAGGAGCCCGCATGACCTCTCCCAACGCCGTCGCCGCCCGCCCGGAAGACCTTGGCATCAGTAGCGAAAAACTCGAAGCCGTCTTTGCGCGTGCTAAGCGCGATGTCGATGACGGCGTGCTCCCCAGTGCCCAGGTCGCCATCGCCCGGCACGGGAAGCTGGCGGGCCTCCGCACCTACGGCAGCGTGAACATTGGTGGGGTCGAAGTGCCTGCCTCCGACGATACGCTCTACACCATCTTCTCCTGTACGAAAGCGATCGTCGGTGCCGCCGCCTGGACGCTCTTCGAGGACGGACTCCTCGCGCTCGACGAAAAGGTCATAGACATCATTCCCGAGTTCTACACCAACGGAAAGGAGGTCATCACGGTCGAGCAGGTGCTCACGCACACCGCCGGCTTCCCACTCGCTCCCTTCCGCGCCACCGACTGGGACGACCGGGATCGCCGCCTTCAGCGCTTCGCCGAGTGGCGGCTGAACTGGGAGCCCGGCACCCAGTTCCAATACCACGCCACCTCCGCGCACTGGGTGCTCGTCGAGATCATCGAGCGTCGCACCGGGACGGACTTTCGCGCCTACATCCGCCAGCGAATCCTCGATCCGATGAACCTCAAGGACCTCTACGTGGGAATGCCCGAAACCGAAAACGGCCGCGTCGCCGATGTTCGCTACATGGGCCCACCAGTTCCGCCGGAAGGCGGTTGGGGCGAGGTCACTCCCGAGGCCATTTCCCGGATGAACGAACCCTCACAGCGCGTCATTGGCGTGCCCGGTGGCGGCGGAATTGCCGGGGCTGCCCAACTCGCCCTGTTCTACCAGCCGCTGATCAACGGCGGTCTCACCACAGACGGCACCCGCGTGATGAAGGCCGAGACCATCGAGTTCGCCACCAAAGTGCGCACCACCGCCCTGCACCGAGACCCGCTCCTCGGCCATGCCATCAACCGCGCCCTCTCCGTAATCGTCGCCGGCGACGACGGTAAGGCGCCCGCACGTGGCTTCGGCCACTCGTCTTCACCCAGGGCATTCGGTCACGGCGGGGCGGGCGGACAGATCGCCTGGGGCGACCCGGAAACCGGCATCTCGGTGGGCTACTGTACGGACGGTTTCGTCGACCCGCTGATGCAAGGGCGGCGCGGCGTGGCAATCAGTAGCCTCGCTGGCCAGTGCCTCGCCTGATCGCCTGAGGCCTCCAGGCTGCTACGTCCGTTAGCACCGCGAACAGTAGCATTGGCCCGTGGCAGCCAGGCAATCTTCGACGCTTAAATCCGCTCGCCAGGGCTTCTCAGCCGTGGGCACTTTCCAAACATCCTTCGTCGCACGGACCCAGTTTCGCGCCTGGCAAATTGCCACCGCCATCCTCACTCGCCTGCCCGCCCGCGCGGGGTACGCGCTCGCGTCGGTCGCCGGCACCCTCGGCTACTACCTCTGGCCGCGCGGCCGCAAAGCCATGCACCGCAACTTCCGCCGCGTCCTTCCTCCGGCATCCCGCTCCGAGATCCGCGCCACCGCCCGCCGGTCGCTCATCAACTACTGCCGTTACCTCGTCGATTTCATGCGCTTTCCCGCCCTTTCCCCTGCCGAGATCATCGCCGCCGTAGGCACTCCCGCGGCGTTCCACGACTTGGATCGCGCGCTCGAACACGGGAAAGGGGCGGTAGTCGTCTGTTTGCACTTCGGCAACTGGGATCTGGGTGCAGGTGCGGTCGCTGCTCGCGGTTACTCCGTAACCGTCGTCGCCGAAACCTTCGCCGACCCGCGCCTCGATACCATGGTGGTCGGCGCGAGGACACGCCTTGGCATGTCGGTGCTGAAAATGGAGCGCGCCGGACCTTCCCTCATCCGTACGCTTCAAAGGAACGGTCTCCTCGCGCTCCTCATCGACCGTCCCCTCGCTGGCGATGGCGTGACCGTGCGCTTCTTCGGGCAGCCGGTGGAGGTTCCGGCCGGGCCTGCGCGGCTCGCCCTCCGCACCGGCGCCGCCGTCATCGTCGCCGCCTTCCCCCGCATTGCCCCCAATCGTCTCGATGTCGAGACCCTGACCGACTTCGCGATCCCCCTCCCCGCCGGTCGCTCCGCCGCGGACGTCCAGCAGCTCACCCAGAGCATCATGGATTCCGCCGAGCGCTTCATCCGCCAACACCCGGACCAGTGGTACATGTTCCGCGAAATGTGGCCGCGAACTCCCAAGGGTGCCTCGTGAGCAAGCTCAGGGCAGCCCGGTTGGCCCGACCGCTCGTTGGGCGCTTTCCCCAGTTCTTCTACCGGCTCTCCCCGCTAGCTGGCTGGCTCGCCTACCATCTCCGCCCGGCCGTCCGCCGAAACGTCGTTCGCAACATGCTTCCCCTCTGCGATGGCGACCTGCGCTTGGCGAAGCGCGAGGCACGGCAAGCTTGCCAGCACGTCGCCCAGTACTGGGTGGACCTCGCATCGTTGCCCCGCCGTAAGATGGGGCGTTTCGAAGCCGAGCGCATCACTCTGGTCCACGGTGAACGCCTGGCTTTGCTCGAAGCTCCAGGGCCAGTCGTCGCTGTCAGTGCCCACATGGGCAACGTCGAACTGGTCATTCAGGCGCTAACGTACCGTGGCCGCGATTTCATAGCCCTTGTGGAAGCGCAAAAGCCGCCCGAATGGTCCCACTACCTGCTGGAGCTCCGCTCCTCCACTGGCGGCAACTTCCACGAGGCCGGTTTCGGCGGCCTGCGCTCCTCGCTCTCCGCCCTCAACCATGGCCAGTTGGTCGGCCTCATGGGCGACCGCGACATCCAGCAGACGGGCCATTGCGTGGAACTCGCGGGCCGAAAGGTCAAGCTGCCGCGCGGCCCCTGGGAGCTCGCTCGCAGGAGCGGCGCGGTACTCTTGCCCGTCTTCTGCTCACGTACGCGCCGTGATTTTTTCGATGTCTATGTGGAAGAGCCCTTCTGCGTCGCCAGGTCGGAAGACCCGGAGGCGGACGTTCGCGCCGCTGCAGAACGCTACGCCCGCCTGCTCGAAGCGCATCTCCGGCGAGACCCGGGCCAATGGGCCGTCCTCGAAGACTTCTGGAAGGCCCATGCCTGCCGCGATTCCGATTCTCAGCCCGAATCGGGGCACCCCAGTGGGTAAGGCCGACCTACACATCCACACCCGCGTCTCCGATGGCATGTCCACCATCGAACAGGTGCTTGAATACGCCGAGCACCACACGGACCTGGACGTCATCGCGGTCACCGACCACGAAGACGCCACCGGAGGTTTGCGCGCGCGCGAACTTGCGGCCAGCAGAGGCTATCGCGTGCAGGTAGTCCCCGGTGCCGAGATCACCACCCGCCACGGTCATCTGCTTGCGCTTTACATCGAAGCCACGCCCAAGAGCTTCCGGGGGTTAGAATCCACCGTTGAGATGGTGCATGCGCAAGGCGGTCTGGCAATACTCCCCCACCCGATGAGCTGGCTTACCCGTTCCGTCAGCCGCCGTACGATTGAGCGGGTGATCGCGGCTGCCGAGCCGGGCATCGCCTTCGACGCCATCGAAGCCGCAAATCCCAGCCCCGCCGGCCTGCTCACCGGCAGCCTCGCGCGTCATCTGAACGCGCGCCTCTGGCACCTCCCGGAGGTCGGTGGCAGCGACGCTCACCATCTTCCTCACCTCGGCTGCGGCTGGACGACGTTCGCCGGGCACACGCCGGCGGACCTCCGCGCCTCCATCGCCGCCCGCACCACTCTCGCAGCCATGCGGCGATACCCATCACTGCGCGATGTGGGACTCGGACAGGCGGCTCTCGGCCTCGCCTGGGGCTACGCAGCCACCCCTCGCAAAATGTTGCGCTGGCGGCGCGGCGAGGGCCAGCATTGAGGATCGCCATGGTCTCGCCCTACGACTGGTGCGTCGATGGCGGAGTAAAATCCCACATCGTCCACCTCGCCGCCTACTTCCGAGAATGGGGTCACGACGTCACCATTTTTGCTCCCGCATCCGAGCCCGAAAGTGTGGGCGAGGAGTGCGTGGTCATGGGCAAGCCGCGTTCCATGCGCGTGAGCGGCTCGGTCGCTCGCATCACCTTCTCCTGGAAGTCGCCCGAGGTGAAAGCCGTACTCGCGGAGGGCAACTTCGATATCGTCCACCTTCACGAGCCGCTCATGCCGCTCCTCCCCTACCACTTCCTGCGCTACTCTTCGGCGGCAAACGTGGGCACCTTCCACGCCGCCAAAGATGGCGGGAATCGCTTCTACGGCTACACCACGGCACTAACCCGTCGTTGGTTCCGCAAGCTCGATGGCAAGATCGCCGTCTCACCCGCCGCCGTCAGCCTCGTCAGCCGCTACTTCGCCGGCTACTTCAACATCATCCCCAACGGCATCGATTACGCCCATTTCGCCGGCGACCACCAGCCCCTCGAGGAGTTCTCCGACGGTAAGTTCAACATCCTTTTCGTGGGCCGCCCGGAGAAGCGCAAGGGGCTGAAATTCCTCCTACGCGCCTATCTGCGCATCAAGCGCCAGTTCCCCGAGACCCGCCTCATCGTCGTTGGCGCCGGTGATTTCAGCCGCTACGAACGAATCATGGCGCCGATCGGGGACGTCATCTTCCGGTCGAACGTGCCCTACGATGTGCTGCCCCGCTACCACAAGAGCGCGGCCGTGGTCTGCTGCCCGAACACCGGCAACGAAAGCCAGGGGTACGTCCTCATGGAAGCACTCGCCGCCGGCCGCCCCGTCGTCGCCAGCAATATCGAGGGCTTCGCTGGAGTCATTACGGACCAACTCGAAGGCCTGCTCATCCCCCCGAAGGACGACGAAGCGATCGCCGAGGCTGTCATCCGGCTCATGAAGAACCCGGCCCTTGCCGCCGAACTCGCCACGCGCGGACAGCTCCATTCGGCGCACTACAGCTGGGATAACGTCGCCCACCGCGTCCTCTCCTACTACGAACGCTTACTCTACGAGCGCCGCCAGGTGGCCGAAGTACGGGCCGCCCGAAAGCTCGCCGCTACCGCCGGCCGAGACGCCTAGTGCGCCTGAATTTCCTGCCCCAGCGCATCCCCGGCAGTGTGGCAAGTGCCATTGGCCGTACGGTTGGCCGTACCGGAATGACGCCGAACATGATCTCCCTCTTCGGTTTCGGCGGAAATCTGCTCGCCGCCTACCTTGTCACCCGTGAGGCGCTGCTCGCTGCGGGCATCGTCTACCTCGTGTTCAGCGCCCTGGATTTTGTGGATGGCGCGGTGGCCCGCGCTACTGGACTCGTGAGCAAGTTTGGGGCTGTCTTCGATGTCGTCTTGGACCGCGCCAGCGAAGCCATCGTCCTCGCCGCCTGCGCATGGTACTTCGCGGACCGCGGAGAGCAGGTGCAGGCAGCCGTGGCCTACGCCGGCCTCTTCGGCAGCATCGCCGTCAGTTACATGCGCGCCCGCGCGGAAGCCCACGGCCTGCCCATGCGGGAGGGCCTCTTCCGCCGCCAGGAACGCGTCATCCTGCTGGGCCTCGGACTCGTCTTCAACGGCCTGACCGCCGTCATCTGGGTGCTTGCTGTCTTGGCGAACATCACCGCTTTGCAGCGCTTCGCACTCATCACCCGCGGCCTCCGAGCGATGGACCGCGAAGCCCTGGCGTCCGAATCCGGGAAGTTGACCCCCCGCTAGTCCGGACCGCGTTCCTCCGGATGGTGAGATGCGGCGTTCGCGCTCGCGCTCTTTCGGTTGTTCGCCATCATCTGCAACATCAGGAAGCTCAGAACCGCCAGCAGCGCGAACAGGATCGCCGTTCCCACAATCACCTTTGATGCCGTGCTGATGCCGCTGTCGCCCGTCTTGGTTGACTGCGCCTGGGCGGCCGCAGGCGCTTTTGTCGGCGCGCTGGTTGGCTGCGCCTGCTGCGGGCGAGTCGTTGGCGCCACGGTGGCGCGCGGCGCGGAAGAGCCCTGCGCCGCCAGGAATTCCGTCTCGAACCCCGCCATGTCGAATCCGTACACCG
>JBDSEP010000039.1:0-4584 GCA_039919985.1 Tepidiformaceae bacterium
CCTGGCAACGACCGCGTAAAGGAAGAGGCGATCTCCTTCCGCGAAGGCTGGCGCCAACTTTTCTCGCGGCAGCACGTGGTACGGATCTGGGCATGGTCCTGGACGGCCTGGCTGGGCGCGTTCGCCATCAACTACCTGTTGATGCGCGCCCTCGCCATCGATGCCCCGGTCACTGTGGCTGTGCTGCTCACCTGCACCACCAACCTCGCCATGCTGATCCCGTCGTCACCGGGCTACATCGGCGTATTTCACGCCGCGGCCACTCTCTCTCTCGCCCCATTCGATATCGGTGCAAGCCGCGCCCTGAGTTTCGCGATCCTCGCCCACCTCGTGAACGTCGTTCCAGTCAGCCTTTTGGGCGCCAGCTTCCTCTTGCTGGGGCGCGAATCGCTGAGCGTGAACCTCGGTATGCTTCGCCGCAAGCCAGCAGTCGTCGGCGCAGAGGCGACACCAGAAGCTTAGCTTTCACTCGTTCTCGTACGCGAAACCGCGTGCCGTGCGCCCAAAGCGCTCCGCCATCTCGCGCAGCCACGCGGTCCGCGCTGGGTGGACCTGATCCCATTGGAAGCGCCAAGTCCAGTTCCCCTCGGGCTCACCCGGGCGATTCATGCGAGCCTCGTTCCCCAGCTGAAGAACATCCTGCATGGGGATGATCGCGATATCGGCGACCGATTCGTAGACGAGTCGCACGAGGTCACTGACGATGTCCGAACCATCGCGGCCCAGGTATCGCAGGACATTCTCGCGCTCGAACTCGCCGAGGGCGTGAAACCACCCGAGCGTCGTGTCGTTGTCGTGGGTGCCGGTGTACGCGACCAGTTCCCGCAGGTGGTTGTGCGGCAGGTAGGGGTTGCGCCAGTCGTCTCCGAAGGCGAACTGGAGGACCGCCATGCCCGGATAGCCGAGACCATCGCGCAGCGCACGCACCGCTGGCGTGATAATCCCGAGGTCCTCGACGATGATCGGCAGCCGACCGAAGCGTGCCTCCAGGCTATCGAAGAGGTCCCGTCCTGGTCCGGGGCTCCACGCACCGTTGGCGGCGGTTGGCTCCCCGTCCGGAATCTCCCACGCCGCTTCGAAGCCTCGGAAGTGGTCCAGGCGCACGGCATCCACCATTTCGAAGGTGCGACTGAGACGAGTTGCCCACCACTCGTAGTCGGACATCCGGGCCTGCGCCCAGTCGTACACCGGATTCCCCCAGCGTTGCCCGGTGACGGAGAATGCATCTGGCGGCACGCCCGCGATGACCAGCGGGTTAGTCGCTGCATCGAGTTTGAAGAGGTGAGGGTTTGCCCAGACGTCAGCGCTGTCGCGGTCCACAAAGATCGGGATATCGCCGATGATCTGCACGCCTCGCTCGTTCGCGTACGCCTTCAGGAAACCCCATTGCCTTGTGAACGCGAGCTGCAGAAACTCGTGGTAGCGCACCTCGCCTGCGAGTTCCTGGGGCAAACCTTGCTCGCGGAGGGCTGCGGCCGAGCGGTATTCCAGGGGCCACTCCCACCATGCGGCCCCGTACGTTGCCCGCAACGCCGCGAACGCCGCATAGCCCGCGAGCCAGGGAGTGACCGCTCGAAACGCCTCGAGGCGAGCCTCGCCGCCCTCCTCCAAGAAACGTTCGAAAGCCAGTCGAAGCAAGGGCTCGCGGGAGGCCGAGCGCGCTGCGTAGTCAATGCGATCGGCCACGCCGGGCACGAACGGCGGCTCCTCTCCGTCCCTCAGCCATCCCCGTTCGCGAAATTCTTCGAGGGAGAGCAGCATCGGGTCGCCTGCAAAAGCAGAGCGGGCAGCGTACGGAGAATTGCCGGGACCGATGGGCCCGACGGGCAAGATCTGCCAGGCCGTTTGGCCCGCATCCTTCAGGAAATCTACGAAGCGATAGGCCTCCGGCCCGAGGCCCGCAGTGCCGGGCAGCGAGGTGGGATGGAGCAGCACGCCGGCGCGGCGCGGATTCCTGTGCAGCTGGGCCGTCTCGTTCATCGTCACCCCTCCAAGCCACCGGCCGCTGCTGTTGCAAGTCCGCTCGACCAATCGTCGCAAGTCGCGCCGTAGGGCACATCGGGCCGTACGGTGCTTACCGTCCGGCGCGCCGGATCGACTCTCTCGCCTTCGAGACAACATTCTCTGGTGTGAAGCCGAACTTCTCGAACAGGATGGGCGCCGGCGCGGACGCCCCGAAATGGTCGATTGCCACCTGTTCGCCGAAATCTCCGAGGTACTTGTGCCAGCCTTGCGAGACGCCGGCCTCCACGCTCACCCTGGCCCGCACGGTGGGCGGAATCACACTGTGGCGGTAGCTCTCTGACTGCGCATCGAAGAGCTCCCAGCAGGGCATGCTGACCACCCGCGCCTGGACGCCATCCGCAGAGAGCGCTTCGCGGGCGACGAGCGCCAACTGGACCTCCGAGCCGGTGGCGAGAATGAGCACCTCCGGTTGGCCATCGGAATCGGCGAGGATGTAGCCCCCATGGCGCGTGCCGGCTTCCACCAGCTCTGCGTTCGCCATGGTCGGCACATTTTGGCGTGTCAGCATGAGCGCAGTTGGCCCGCTGCCCGCGATGGCGATCTTCCACGCCGCCACAGTCTCGTTCGCGTCGGCTGGTCGGATGACCGCCAACCCCGGCATCGCCCTCAGGGAGGCGAGATGCTCTATCGGCTGGTGGGTCGGCCCATCTTCGCCGACACCGATGCTGTCGTGTGTGAACACAAAGATCGAATGCGCCTTCATGATCGCCGCCAGGCGAATGGCGGGGCGCATGTAGTCCGAGAACACGAGGAAAGTGCCGGAGTAGGGGATGACACCGCCGTGCATCGCCATGCCGTTGACGATGTTGCCCATGGCATGCTCTCGCACACCGAAGTGGATGTTGCGGCCGTCGGCTTCTGCAGCGCCGAGGCTGCCGTAGCCGTTGAGCAGCGTGTTGTTGGATGGGGCAAGGTCGGCCGAGCCGCCCGTCAATTCCGGTAGGGTTGCCGCAATCGCGTTGAGGACTTTTCCGGACGCGGAGCGGGTGGCCATCGGTCCGTCAGCGGTCGTGAATGAAGGCGCCGACGCCTCCCAGTTCTCCGGCAGACTCCGAGACTGGATGCGCTGGAACTCCGCAGCTTCCTGCGGAAACGCGGCTGCGTACGCCTCGAAACGTGTACGCCACTCCTGCTCGGCCAGTTTGCCCGCAGGTCCCGCCTTGCGAAACTCCGCCAGGGCCTCTTCGGGGACGAAAAAAGCGGAGTCCTCGGGCCAGTTCAGTGCCGCTTTCGTGAGCCGCACTTCCTCCTCGCCCAGAGGGTTCGAATGGGCCTCGGCGGTGCCCGCCTTATGCGGGCTGCCATAGCCGATAATCGTGGTCGCCACAATGAGCGAGGGCCGCTGGGTTTCGTTTCGCGCCCGTTGGAGGCCTTCGATCACGTCCGCCACGTCGTTCCCGTCGACGTGCGTAACGTGCCACCCGTAAGCCTCGAATCGCCTCGTAACATCTTCCGTAAAGGCGAGTGAGGTCGGACCCTCGATGGTCACGCTGTTGTCATCGTAAAGGTAGATGAGCTTGCCGAGCCCGCAGGCGCCGGCGAACGATGCGGCCTCGGAGGCGACGCCTTCCATCAGATCGCCGTCGCTGCAGATGGCGTAGGTGTAGTGATCAACGATGGCGTGGCCGGGCCTGTTGAACTGGTCGGCCAGGCGCCGCTCGGCGAGCGCCATGCCCACACCCATCGAAAAGCCTGCGCCCAGCGGGCCTGTCGTAATCTCCACGCCCGGCGTTTCGAAAGACTCCGGATGCCCGGGAGTGCGGCTGCCCCACTGGCGGAACTGCTCCAACTCGTCGAGCTGCAGTTCGTAGCCGGTCAGCGCAAGCAGGCCGTAGAGGAGGAGCGACGCGTGCCCGGCAGAGAGCACGAACCGATCTCGGTCTTCCCAGGCAGGATTGGCTGGACTGTGCTTCAGGAACCGCGACCAGAGCGCGTAGGCCATGGGCGCTGCTCCCATGGGGGCGCCGGCGTGGCCGGAATTGGCCTTTTGGACGGCATCGATCGCAATGGTGCGAATGGTGTTGATACAGAGTTCATCCAGCTCAGCTGCTGCAAGTGCCAATTCCAGTCTCTCCTGAGGGTTTCGTTCGATACCGGGCTACCAATACTGTCTCGCGGGGCGCTCAAGGGCCAGCCGTGGAAGCCCACCCTCACGGGCCAAATGAGAGCCCGGCGCTCAGGCGGGACGGAGGAAGGTAGACCGGCGGCGCCAAAAAAAGGCGGGGCGCCTGTGCGCCACGCCTCTTCGGAGGTTGCGTCGAACGCGACTATGCAGTCTTGGCGAGTGTCCGCAGGCAGCGGGTACAGATATTCACGCGGTGCCAATCGCCGGCCACGAAGACGCGCTGCTTGGCCACGTTGGGGCGAAAGAAGCGGCTCTTTTTCGGAGCCTTACGTTCCCAGCGCCCGCTGTGCTTGTGCCGGATGTGCCGGCCGAACATTGTTGTCTTGCTGCAGATATCGCAGGCGCCACTAGCCATGCGTGATGGTTCCTTACGTGAGAGAATCGAAAGCCGATGGTAGCACCCGAATCCAGTAACGGCCAAACCTGCGAGTGGC
>JBDSEP010000101.1:0-3312 GCA_039919985.1 Tepidiformaceae bacterium
ACTTGCCCCGCACATCGCCAACCTCTTCCATCTCGAGCGGGTAGAGCGACTTCTCTCCGCGAAGGAATCCGGGAAGGTCGTAGCCCTCCGAGGCGGCGTGAATGGGGACCGATTCATCCCAGCGCGCACGATTGGCTTCGAAGTAGGGCTCGTTTTTCGTGTCATTAGTCATGCGGTCGCTTCAAGCCGAGTGGTAGCGGCGGAGAGAGCGGCGGGCAGGTCCGCTTTGAAGCCCTGTTCGCGCAAGATTTTCGCAAAGGACGAGAGGGCGAGGAGGACGTTCCCGGGGCTCGATGACTCTCCCATGAGCCCGATGCGCCAGACTTTCGCGCGCAGGTCGCCCAGGCCGCCGCCGACCTCGATGGAGTTTCGCTTGAGCAGGGCACCGCGTACCTCAAGGTCGTTCACGCCTTCAGGGATTCGCACGGTGGTGAGCACGGGCAGGCGGAATCCCTCTTCGGCGTGTAGCACGAGGCCCATCGCTTCGAACCCGGCCTGGAGCGCGCGACCGTTCTGTTCGTGGCGGGCCCACCGACTCTCGAGCCCTTCATCCAGCACCAGCGCGAGAGCTTCGTGCAGGGCGTAGACCATGGAGATGGGGGCCGTGTGATGGTAGGCGCGACGCTCATCCCAGTAGGCTTCGATGAGGCTGAGATCGAGGTACCAGGTATTGCATGGGACTTCGCGCGCCTTGACGGCATCCCATGCCCGGGGAGAGAGAGTGAGCGGGGCCATCCCGGGAGGAGCGGAGAGGCACTTTTGGGTGCCAGAATAGACGGCATCGGCACCCCAGGCGTCGACCGTCACCGGGACGCCGCCGAGGGAAGTGACGCAGTCCACGAGAAGCAATGCACCGGAGTCGTGGGCGAGCTTGGCGAACGGTTCGACAGGGGTTTGCACTCCGGTGGAGGTTTCGGCGTGGACAACGCCGAGGAGCTTGACGTTGCCGGCGGCCTTTACGGCGGCCTCTACGCCGGCGAAATCGGTGGGTGAGCCCCAGGGAGCCTGCACGCGGGTTACGTTACCGCCGGCACGCTCGGCCATCTGAGCGATGCGCTCGCCGAAGTAGCCGCAGATCCCGACGACCACGTTGTCGCCTGGCTCCACAAGGTTCATGACTGCCGCTTCCATGCCGCTGGTGCCAGTGCCGGGGGTGGCGAGCGTGATGCGGTTCTCAGTCTTCATCACGGCACGAAGCATGTTGTTGCAGTTGTCCATGATCTTCAGAAACTCGGGATCGAGGTGCCCGAGGATGGGGGCAGTCATGGCGCGCAACACGCGGGGGTTGGCGCCGCTGGGACCGGGGCCCAAGAGGACGCGCATTGGCGGATTAAACGTGGGGGAGGCAGTCATTGGGGTATGGTAGCGGCTGCCAGAGACCCGGTCGCTAAGAGGGTTGCGCCGCAGGCGTAGAATCTCACGACGGCGCGCCGCGCCAGTCTTTGGAGGATGGAATGGCCCAGACAGAAAAGTCTATCGGTTCCGGAGCGCCTATGGAGGTGGTCGTCCGCAAGGTGACCCACGAGGATGTGCCCCGACTGACGGCGGTGTTGGCGCGCGCCTTCGACGACGATCCAGTTGCGAACTGGTTTGTGGTGCAGGATAAGCGCCGCGCCCGCCGAATCTACGATTTTATGCGCGTGAGCATCGAGAAGATGACCTTTCCGCACGGCGAGTGCTACACGACGCCCGACTTGCAGGGCGGGGCGCTCTGGACGCCGCCGGGGAAGTGGAAGCTTGGTATGTTGCAGCAGCTGCTGCTCATCCCGTCCTTTGTGAAGTGCACAGGGTGGCGACGCCTCCCGAAGGTGATGGCGGGGATCACGGCGATCGAGAAGAAGCACCCGGAGGAGCCTCACTACTACCTGATGGTCCTCGGGACTGAGCCGGAGTTGCAGGGGCGCGGGATCGGCAGCCAGCTGATGGCTCCGATCCTGAGGCGCTGTGATCAGGAACGGATGCCGGCCTACCTGGAGAGTTCCAAGGAGAAAAACGTTCCGCTTTACGAGCGAAACGGATTCCGCGTAACCGAGGAGTTCACCATTCCAGACGGTGGACCGAAAGTCTGGCTCATGTGGCGCGACCCGAAGTAGGGTCGCATCGGCGGCGGGCGGCATTTCACCGGAACCTGACGCCCTGAGCGCG
Organism: Tepidiformaceae bacterium; assembly: GCA_039919985.1. Classification (GTDB taxonomy): domain Bacteria; phylum Chloroflexota; class Dehalococcoidia; order Tepidiformales; family Tepidiformaceae; genus PNKC01. Next base: position 2,146 of record JBDSEP010000101.1, read on the forward strand.
GCCGGTCGGTAGACCGTAGGATTCGGGAATGCCTTCGCCCCAGCCGTTTGACGGAATTGAAGTCGTGGAATTCGGCCAGTTCATTGCGGTGCCGTACTGCGCGCAGCTGTTGGCGGAAGGCGGCGCGAACGTCATCAAGATCGAGGCGATGGAAGGCGACCCTGTTCGACAGCTCTCCCCGCTTGCGCCAGGCGAGACACGCCACTTCATCTCGCGCAACCGGGGCAAACATTCGTTGCCGCTGGACCTTAAACATCCGGAGGCGGGGCGCGTGATTGACGCGCTGATTGGGCGCGCCGACGTGGTGCTGACCAACCTGCGACCGGGCCTGGCGAAGGATTTGGGGCTCGACTACGCGTCACTCTGCAAGCGGTATCCGCGGCTGGTAGTGGGAAACGTGACCGCCTTCGGACACCAAGGACCAGACGCGAAGCTGGCCGGCATGGACCTGGTGGTGCAGGCGCGTTCGGGGCTGATGGCCGCCAACGGCCGCGTGCGAGATGGCCTCCCGATGGCCGGCGACCCCCCGATCATCGACTATATGTGCGCCATGACGCTGGCGTTCGGAGTCTCATCGGCGCTCTTTCGGCGCGCGCAAACAGGCGCCGGAGGCGAGGTGGACGTTAGCCTGTTGATGGCGGCGCTTGCCCTGCAAACGAACTTCATTCTGCGCGTCGACGATGTGGATGGCCCGGTGCACCAAGACGCGTTGCGGCAGTTGGGCGACGCGCGGCAGGATGGCTCGACTTTTGCCGAGCAGGCGGCGGTCCTCCCGGCGGCACGCGCGAACTACATGTCTGGCGTGTACTACCGGACCTACGCGACGAAGGATTCGTTCGTGGCGGTGGCGTGCGCCAGCCCGGCGCTGCAGCGGGGGTTTGCGAAGGCGGTGGGATTCGAAGACGGCGCGCACGCGGGCGCGATTCCGCGCGAAGATCTGCCGCGCCACTACTCCGCGCTCCAGCGTCACGCGGAGGCCCTTCTTCGCGAGAAGACCACGGCGGATTGGAAGCCGGTGCTCGACGCTCACGGGATCCCGGCCTCGAGTGTGAAGTTCCAGCTGGAGCTGCTCGACGACCCGCAGGTGCTAGCGAACGGCATGGTGTACGACATGCCGCACCCTGCGCTGGGCAACGTGCGTGTGCTGGCGAACCCGGTACAGCTGGA
>JBDSEP010000017.1:0-6374 GCA_039919985.1 Tepidiformaceae bacterium
TACTCGGTCTCCGCCTCCCACGGCCGCGGGACCGAAATTTCGAAGAAGATGCCGAACTTCACGCAAAGTCCTCCGAGATGAGATGCGGTGACTCTACCAGATCATCCCAGCCATCCCACGGGCGGCGCCAGCCATTCCACGGGCGGCGAACGAGGCGTGAGGACGAAAGTCGTGAACCAAGATCTCCAGAGGCTCCACCCCAGCGGGCCACCCAGCCGACGCGTTGGTGAGAGCTCGCCTCGCGCTTTGCCCGCCATCCCTCAAACATCGAACGTTCACGGCCTCATCGTACTCTGAAGTACCCGGCGCTACGCTTCGTCTATGGCCTTACGGTCGGTATTTCAACTTTCCGCACACGTGTGGGAGAACCTGTAGCATCGGCCGCCGACAGGAGACGTCATGGAAGCAGATTGGGCTCGCCCAGTGGTCCAGTGGGAAATTCGGGCTATTGATCCCGAGAAGATTGAGCACTTCTACCGGACGATGTTCAACTGGGACATCGTTAGCGGGAAGAAGGCGAAGTACATCCGCCCAGGAGTCGGGGCGCCTGAGCCTCAGATCGCTGGCGCGATCCTCCCGAGCGAGCGGTCAGGCATCACGCTCGCCATCCAGGTGCGAGATCTGCTTTCATCCATGCGCACCGCCGTAGAGCTAGGCGGGAAGATTCTTCGCGAACCGTTCGAGGTGGGGCCGACCCCAGCCACGTTCGCGTGGATCGAAGACCCGGAGGGGAATCACCTGACACTCGTCCAACAGTAGCCTCCGAGCTAGCCACCGCTAACGCTGCATGGCGAAGCGTCGGATCAAGTGGGTCGGCATACGCTCATCTTTTTCCAGGTCGTGCCGCTCACCATTCTGGGACGACATCTTGACCGGTGTGGTAGTCTCGCGCGACGAATGTACTTCACAACGAGTCGCGTTCAACCGTGGGAAAGGATACCTGCATGTCGACCTCCGTAGAGGCTGATTCCTCGTGGCCGGGACTCAGCAGCCTGGGCGATGACGAATGTCAACGAAAGATTGCGGAACGCTCCAGCCGCGTAGCGAAACTGCCTGAGGAGGACCGACAGGCCGAACTTCACCGCATGATCCTCGCCGAGTACGAACTCGATGGGCCGCAGTTGCTGAACTTCACCCGCTGCCGCCTCCTCGGCTGGCTTGCAATGTCAAATGAGGACGCCAGCACCATCGCCCGGGGGTACGACGCCGTATTCAACAATCTCTCCGGCGAATCGGCAATGCGGCGGACAACGGTTGTTCAGACCGTCGTGCGCGACTTTACGCCCGAGCAGATTGAAGCTCTCCATGGGCTTATTCCCAGCACTACTGCCGCCATTCCGGCCATACGTCCCCTCGCAACGGTCCCTAAAGCTGCAATCACGCCCGAGCCGGCGAAGCCGAAACCATCTTGGCGTTTTTGGCAACGGTAGAGCTGCAATCCAAATTAGGCCGCTCGGCGCAGCCCCGCCATTGTCCCAGCGTCACGAGAGGGCCAGGGACGACAGTAACCGCGAGCTGGATATCCTCGGGAGGTACGGGATCCCGCCCGGGCACTCGTGGGCATCTTTCGCACCCTCATTCTCGGTGACAAGCTTTGCCCGCCAGGGATGACGCCGATCTCGAACGACATCCAGAAGTCGCCGGGCGATCAACGAGGAAAGCAGAGGAGAAGACCAATGGCGATCGTCACGTTGAAGGATATTCGTCAGCCGTTCGGAGACACCGGTGTCCAGATCGGGTCAGTCGAATACGGAGCCATGTCGATGGTTTCCGCGACCTGGCCCCCAGGTTTCGACGCCACCGAACTCCTTCGCGCCGCGTGCGGCGATGTGCCCTGCCCCGTACCACACTACCTTTACGTAGTTCGCGGTGCTCTCGCGGTGACCTACACCGATGACGGATCGGAAGAGATAGCGAGGGGTGGCGAAGCGGCCTACCTCAGGCCCGCACACACAATCCGTATCCTTGAGGATACCGAGGTCTTCGAGTTGAGTCCGGCCGACGGAAACGCGCATTTGATGGCGCGCATCGCCGCAGTCAGCTCATAGTCATAGTCGGCAGCGAAAAATCTGGCGGGCTTATCTCGGTGCGCAACAGGGGGTATGCCATGGCCCGGTCCTGCGAGGTACGAAAGCTTGGCACCCATGATCTCGGCCTGATCGCCAGGATCGATCGGTCGGAGCACGTTGATGTGGAATACACCGTCGTCGATGGGGAGCTCGTTGAGCGACCCGTGTCGATGGCGGACATTCCGCCGTGGGAGCCGGACGGCGCGGGGGAGCACAGCGTGGCTGAGAAGATTGCCTTCTGCGAGCCGCTTGTGGCCGGAGGCGCAACGCTTTTCGGTGCTTTCGACGGCGACAACTTCCTTGGGGCGGCAATCGTCGATGCGTCGTTCGAACCGAAACTTGCCTGGTTTGCGTTCCTTCACGTCACTCGAAAGGGTCGGCGCCGCGGGGCAGCGTCCGCACTTTGGGCAGCGACCGTCCAGCAGGCCACCGACGCAGGCGCCGAGTCGATGTATGTCTCCGCGACGCCAACCGGGTCTGCAGTCGGCTTCTACATTAGTCGTGGCTGCAAGCTGGCAGATCCCGTGCACCCCGCGCTCTACGCCAGCGAGCCGGACGACATCCACCTGGTCTGCTCGCTAATCTGAACTCGTTCTCCCGCAGAACCGATCGCGTCCTCGAGCCCGCTCCTCATTCCCGACCGACAGGATATTCTGGCAGGATGCCAGCGCGAGTCCTGCTAGCGTTCGATGTCGCCCTTAAATTCGTGCTTGTCGCCTTGCTTGCCATGGCAGTTGCGTTCCCCGATTCCGCCCAGTTCGAAGGCAAGGCGATGGGCGCGCGAGCGCTGACCTATCCCCTGACCACCGTCATCGTGCCAGCCGCCTGGTGGGCTTTCGCACGTCGTCGCGCATTCCCCACCAGCGTCGACATCCTCCTGGTGCTCCCGTTCCTGATCGATACCGCGGGCAACGCGCTCGATCTTTACGACAGCGTGGATTGGTGGGACGACGCGAACCACCTGGTGAACTGGGCGATCCTCAGTACCGCCGCCGGGTTGGCGTTGCGACCGCTGAAGCTCGCGTGGCTCAACGAGGCGGGTCTGGTCCTGGGCTTCGGTGCCGTGACCGCAATAGCGTGGGAGCTGCTCGAGTATTACGCCTTCATCCGCGACTCGCCCGAACTTGCCACCGCCTATACGGACACCCTCGGCGACCTGGCACTCGGCACCACGGGGTCGCTTTTCTCGGGTCTGGCAGTCGCGCTGTGGTCACGGCGCTCTAACCCGCTGCCGTTACGGCCTTCTTCTCTTCGATAATGGCGTCCAACTCCACCTTCAGCCGATCCAGCACGGTGTCGTAGGGGAAGGCCCCGAGCTCTTCTTCGCCCTTCTTCAGGTTCACGAAGTTCGGAGCGCACCACAGACCGAGGTCCGCGTCGTCCGTCTCGCCAGGACCGTTCACGCGGCAGCCCATCACCGCTATCGTTATGTCGTACGGTTTAGCGTAGGCGGACATCTCTTTGACCGCGAAGGCGAGGTCCACGAAGGCCTCGTTCTCGACACGGCTACAGCTCGGACAGCTGATGATGTTCAGCCCGTGGTCCTGGAAGACGGGCACCGAACGGAAGCGACCGGCTTCGATATCCGCAATGATCTGCTGCCCCGCCTCGACTTCCTTCCACTTGTCGGCGAACGGTAGAGTCAGCGAAACCCGCAGCGTGTCGCCGATGCCGCGGCTCAGAAGCTGTTCGAAGGCGATGCGCGTCTTAATGACGCCATCCGGCATGAGGCCGGCCTCGGTCACTCCGAGGTGGAGCGGCACATCCGGGCGGGCCTCGGCGAAACGTGTGTTGCCAGCGATCACCTTGCGCGGGTCGCTATCCTTCATGGAGACCACATACTGCGGGAAGCCGAGGTCGTCCAAATAGCGGCAATGCTCGAGCGCACTTTCGACCATCGCTGAGACGCCCTTCAACTCGGGCGGGTCGGCACCTTCGAACTTTTCCTGCATTGCTGGGTCCACCGAACCGCAGTTCACCCCTATTCGAAGCGCACAATCGTTCCGCTCCGCAGCCTCGGCAATGAATGCAACCTTGTCCTTCGCAGGCTTCTCTGTTTCGTGGTGGTAGAGATGGCCGGGGTTGTATCGCACCTTGCTGACGTGCGGAGCCACCTGCGTCACGAGTCGGTAGTTCTCCTGCAGGTCCACCACGAGGTTCGCATCGGGGACCATGCCGTGGACCGCGGCCAGGCAGTCGACGTCCTTCGGGCTGTCCACGGCGATGCGAACGAGGCCCGCGCCTGCATCGTGGAGCATGCGCGCCTGCGCGGCGGTGGCCTCGATATCCTGGGTGCGGGTGGCGCACATCGACTGGACGACGATCGGGTTGCCGCCGCCGATGGTCACGCTGCCTGCCCGGACGGTCCTGGTGTTGGCTCGAATCATATTCCGGAGTGTAGCAAGCCAAGGAGCGCTGGTCTCGGACCATGCTCACGTGATGGGTGCGCGCGAGCGGCACCGCAGGTATGTTCGCGAAGATGACTGAACTCCCAACGTTGCTGTCCCGAAAATCCGTTTACTCCGGGCACCTCTTCGACGTCCACCTGGACCAGATCGCGATGCCTGGTGGCGTGACGGCGCTGCGCGAGACCCTCGTCCATCCTGGGGCCGTCTGCATGGTGCCGGTCACTCCCGAAGGCGACCTTTTGCTCGTTACGCAGTACCGGCACGCCGCCGCCAAACGGCTGCTTGAACTGCCGGCCGGCACACTAGAGCCCGGCGAAGCCCCGATCGATGCGGTGGCCCGTGAGCTGCAGGAAGAGGTGGGCTACCACCCGGGCCGGATCAGCGCGCTCGGCGGATTTTACGTCGCGCCTGGATACACCACGGAGTACATCCACCTCTTCGTCTGTTCGGAGCTGCGAGAGAGCAAGCTAGCAGGTGACGAAGACGAGGACATCGAAGTCGAGGCACACACGCTCCCGCAAGCCCTGGCAGCCATCGACTCCGGAGCGATCTGCGACGCCAAGTCGGTTATTGGCGTGCTGCGGTGGGCGCGGTCGCTATCTTGAGTCGATGGTGGGAAGCGAGCTAACCGCTGGTTGCGTCTATCGCTAAGGACACAATCTATAGCTGTAATGTATACGACGCGATTGATGGCCCGCGCCCGCGGGCGTAGGATTTCGGTGGGTGGGTCTCGCGGCGATAACCGATGAAGCTACCCTCGAGATCCTCCGTCGATAGCAAGGGAGTCCGATTGTTACGCGGCAGCGAAGGCACCCCAGGCTCCGCCCGGCCCATACCCGTCCTACATGAGCGACGGCGGCCCCGCTTCTGGCTCATCGAACTATACGGCTCCGCTGTTGGAAAGAAAGCCGTGATGGCGGTCACGGGAATCGTTCTCCTCGGGTTTGTGCTCACGCACATGATCGGCAACCTGAAGGTTTTCGTGCCAGACGCCGAAATGCACTTAAACGATTACGGACTCTACCTGCGCACCATCGGCGAGCCCATTCTCCCCCACACCGGGTTCCTCTGGATCCTGCGCGTCGGACTCATCTTCGCCTTCATCTTCCACATTCACGCAGCGGCGACACTGACCATCCTGAACCGCAAGGCGCGGCCGACCGGCTACCAGGGCGGTCGTACGTACTCCTCCGCCAGCTACGCCGCACGGACTATGCGCTGGAGCGGTGTGATAGTCGGGCTTTTCGTGCTCTTCCACCTCATGGACATCACGTGGGGCTGGCACGTCGTCCACCAGGATTTCGTCGACGAGCAGCCGTACCGCAATCTCTGGCACAGCTTCTCTCCGGAACGTTGGCCCGTCGTGGTGGTCTACGTAGTGGCGAACATTCTGCTCGGCATTCACATCTACCACGGTGCCTGGAGCATGTTCCAGTCGCTCGGGCTGAACAACCCGCGCTTCAACGTCTGGCGGAGACGATTCGCACAGACGTTCGCCGCCGTCATCGTTATTGGCAACGTCTCCATCCCTCTCGCGATCGTGAGCGGCATGCTCGATGAGCCTGTGCAGCCCAAGGACGAAGAGATTGGCGCGCTGCGCCCAACTTCGACATTCCCCGGGACCGTAACGATCGACGGCGCGCGGGTTGGGAGACGATAGCGATGGTGCTCGACGCGAAGATTCCTGAGGGGCCGTTGGCGGAGAAATGGGACAACCATAAGTTCAACACCAAGCTCGTAGCACCGCAGAATCGGCGGAAGTTCTCCGTGATCGTCATCGGCACCGGACTCGCTGGCGGCGCGGCGGCGGCCACGCTCGGTGAGATGGGCTACAACGTCAAATCGTTCTGCTTCCAGGACAGCGCTCGACGCGCGCACAGCATCGCCGCCCAGGGCG
>JBDSEP010000120.1:0-7709 GCA_039919985.1 Tepidiformaceae bacterium
GCGACGAGATGGTAATGGCGGAGGCGAACGAGGAACATCACGTGGTGCACGTGCTCATCGCCGAACTGAAGGGGATGCTGGAAGCGGGCAGCACAGGCATCGATTTCCAGGCAAAGTTCACCGTTCTGGCGGAGAACGTGCGGCATCACATCAAGGAAGAGGAGACGCAAATGCTTCCGAAAGCGGCAAAGATGCCGCCAGCCGAGCGCTCCTCGATTGGCGACCGAATGGCCTCCCGCAAGGCGCAACTCAAGGGCGGAAAACCGGTGGGCGTCAGCAAGCCCAAGCAGCCGTCGGTAGCCCGCTAACCCACCACGGGGTTTCGAACGCTTTATCCGGGGCCAGCGCAACTTGCGCTGCCCCTCCTGAGTGGCGGAGACGATCGGTTGGATTCGGGCGCCGCCGGTCCCTCCGCCACTCACGAACCACCCACGGGCTGAACGGTAAATTAGCGCTTGCGGGTGCGGCGGTCGCGGCCGCCAGATTGGCTGCGACCGTAGCGTAGCGGCCCACTGCGGCCAGCGACCGCGGCGAAGGCTGACAGCTCCTCGGCATCGGTACCGACCAGCTCGCGTCGAAGCTCGACGACCTGGTCCCGCAGCCCCGCGGCCTTTTCGAACTCGAGGTTTTTGGCCGCCGCCTTCATCTGCGACTCGAGCTCTTTGACCATGCGTAGGAGGTCATCCTTCGGCATGTGGCGGGCGTCGCCGTCGTACTCGGAAGATTCTTCGGCCACTGCGCGAACGTGGTCGGTGATGTCCTTGATCTGCTTGATGATACTGAGCGCTTCGATGCCGTGCTCAGTGTTGTAGTCTTCCTGGATCTTGCGTCGGCGATACGTTTCATCGATCGCGTTCTGCATGCTGACGGTGACCTTGTCGGCGTACATGATGACGCGACCCTCGACGTGGCGCGCCGCTCGACCGATGGTCTGAATAAGCGATCGGTTCGAGCGGAGGTAGCCCTCCTTGTCGGCATCGAGAATGAGGACGCGGGAAACTTCCGGCAGGTCCAGCCCTTCTCGCAGGAGGTTGATGCCGACGACGACATCGTAAACGCCGAGGCGGAGGTCGCGCAGGATCTCAACACGATCGAGGGTCTGGACTTCAGCGTGGAGATAGTGGGTTTTGATCCCCATCTCCACGAGATAGTCGGCGAGATCCTCGGCCATCTTCTTCGTGAGGGTGGTGACGAGCGAGCGCTGGCCCTTATCGACCACGGAGCGGATCTCGTGCATCAGGTCGTCGACCTGATTCTTCGTTGGCCGCACTTCGATCTCAGGGTCCAGCAGCCCGGTGGGGCGGATGACCTGCTCCACGACCTGGGCGGAGCGCTGTATCTCGTAGTCGGCGGGCGTGGCGCTGACGAAGACCGCCTGGTTGATATGTGTGTCGAATTCTTCGAAGGTGAGCGGGCGGTTGTCCATCGCGCTTGGCAGGCGGAATCCGAATTCGACGAGCGTTTCCTTGCGGGCGCGGTCACCGAAGAACTGGCCCTGCACCTGCGGCAGAGTCATGTGTGACTCGTCAACGAAGATGAGCCAGTCTTCTGGGAAGTAATCCAGCAGGCACCAGGGGGTGGAGCCGGGCTGGCGCGCCTGGAGGTGGCGCGAATAATTTTCGACGCCGGCGCAGTAGCCGGTCTCGCGCATCGATTCGATGTCGTAGTGAGTACGCTCTTCGAGGCGGGCGGCTTCGAGAATCTTACCCTGGGAGTTGAACACCGCCAGCTGCTCGGCGAGCTCCTGCTCGATCCCTGCAATTGCGCCCACCATGCGGTCCTCGGTGGTCACAAAGTGCTTGGCGGGGAAGATGTCGATCGACTTCTTTTCGGCGACGATTTCTCCGGTCAGCGGATCCAGTTCAACGATCCGCTCCACTTCATCTCCGAAGAAGTCGACGCGAACGGCGAGTTCATCGTAGCTCGGGAGGATCGTGATCGAATCGCCTCGGACGCGAAATCGCCCACGGACGACGTTCATGTCGTTCCGTTCGTACTGCATGGCGATCATCCGACGGACGGCGTCGCTGCGGCTAAAGGTTTCCCCAACCTTCAGGCTGAGGACGAACTCCTGGTACTGGTCGGGTTCGCCGAGGCCGTAGATGCAGCTCACGCTGGCCACGATCACGGCATCGCGACGGGTGAAAAGCGAGCGCGTGGCGGCGTGGCGGAGCTTATCGATCTCCTCGTTGATGTCCGCGTCCTTGGCGATGTAGGTGTCCGTCCGCGGGATATAGGCCTCAGGCTGGTAGTAGTCGTAGTAGCTGACGAAATACTCGACGGCGTTTTCGGGGAAGAACTCTTTGAGTTCGGAGGCGAGTTGGGCGGCGAGCGTCTTGTTGTGCGCGAGGATGAGCGCGGGGCGGCCCGTCTGCTGGATGACGTTGGCCATGGTGAAGGTCTTGCCGGAGCCCGTCACACCGAGCAATGTCTGATACCGATCGCCGCGATTCACGCCTTCGACGAGCTTCTCGATGGCGTCGGGCTGGTCTCCCGTGGGGACGTAGTCGGCGACGAGGCGGAAGTTCGCGGGAGTGCGGGCAAGCATGTTCGCTTTCACGAGAGGTAGTGTATCAGGGGCGTTCGCGCCGGAGAGGAGTTCTGCTGACAGCAGGTGTCAGGAGTGGTGGCCCACTGGACGCGCCCCGGCGAGGTGTGCCGAGTGCGCGACGGTTGCAAGCGTTCTGTAACAGGCGCTAGGGCGTCGTAGTCCGGCTGTTAGCGGGGGCGCACCACCATATCCGGGCAGGGGGAGCCATTCGGCGCCCCACTCGAAAGGAGTACTCAGTTGGATAGTGACTCGACAAAGGATAAAATGAAGGGCCAGGCGAACCAGGCCGCAGGCACCGTCCGCGAAAAGGTGGGCGACGCCACCGGCAACGAAGGCATGGAGCAGAAGGGCCGTGAGCAGCACGCCAAGGGCGACGCTCAGGAGGCTGGCGGCAAGGTCAAGGGTGCCGTGAAGGACGCCGGCGACGCGGTCAAGGACACGGCCGACAAGGTCGGCGACAAGATCAAGGACGCCACCGGGAACTAGCATTCCCAACAGTGCGTTGGCGGGCCTATTAAAGGCCTGCCGACGCACCATCGGAAGGACAGCTGTGAATGTCGGATAGCCCAACGGCAGCCCACACCTTGCACGAGCAGTTCGCCGATGAAGCGTTCGCGCCGCGGTCGGTAGTGGTGCCACTCGATGGCTCATCCGATAGCGAGGCGGCGCTCGCGCTGGGAGAATACTTCGCGAAGGCGTTTGGGGTTGAACTGCGCATTGTGCACGCCATTCCGAACGACGAGGCGGATGCATCAGCAGCAGAAGCGACGTTCGAGAGCTACGTGGCCGAGGTGGCGGGCGGGGATTCGGCGGCGGGCATTCCGAGGAGCACAGAAGTATCCGCGGGCGAGCCCTCCGAGGTCATTTTGAAGGCGGCAAGCGCAGAGGATCTCATCGTGATCGCGAGTCACGGTCGGGGCGGACTGCGAGCGGCGCTCTTCGGCAGCGTCGCGGACAAGGTGGTCCGCGGGGCGCACGGTTCGGTGGTGGTAGTGCCGGTGAGCAACAACCTGGTAACGCCGCCAATTCACACGGTGCTGATCGCCGTTGACGAATCGGAGTGCGCAGCCCATGCGGCGGCCGTTGGGCGCTCGCTCGCGGCGCGGCTCGGCGCCACGGTGAATCTCATCAACTCGTACATGCCGACGCCGGTGGCGAGCGGCCTGGAGACGCCCTACGTTCCGGCCCAGACCGACGAATTCGAGCGCGAGGCGGCGAAGGAACTGGTCAGCGAGACGGCGGAGCCGGGAGAGCATGGTCACGTGGTGCTGGGGCCCACGGTTGAGGCGATTGCTGATGTGGTGGAAACGCTCGGGGTTGGGCTGGTAGTCGCTGGGGCGAGCGGCAAGGGGTTCTTCAGCCGGTTATTGACCGGGAGCGTGAGCGAAAGCCTGATGCACAAGCTCGATCGTCCGTTGCTTATCGTGCCCGCTCCCAAGGATTAGCCCTCCAGGTTAGCGCTGGTTAACGAGGGCAGCGTCCCAGCGGTGACGTTCGTCTTCGGCGAGTTCCAGCCAGTCTCCAAGGATCTCGGAGTTATGCTCGCCTTTCCAGGGGGCGCCGCCGCGGACGCCGCTATCCGCATCCGAGAAGCGATAGGGGGTCTGCACGACAGGCCGCTTGCCACCGGCGCGGTCGTCCACCTCGATGATCGTGCGGCGGTGTTTCACGGTCGGCTGTTCGCGAATGTCTTCACTCTCACGCACCCGTCCCCAGGCGGTGTTCATCTGAGCCATGACGTCGACGAAGGCGGCCTCATCGGGCAAGTCGCGGAAGAAGGCCTGGGCGGCGGCTCGGCGAAGGGTGATGCGATCTTCCACCGGTACGGTGGCGGGAGAGAGCTCTTCGAGGCCGAACTTCGTGGCGAGTTGCCGCCAGAGATGACGGAAATCGGCTGAAATGAGGACAGTGCCCGCGGGAGTCTCCCAGACTTCGCTGGGGAGAAGCTTCGTATGCTCGGAGAGCTCGAGGCCGAAGTGGAGGGCATCATCGGTGACCAGCGTCGCATCGATCATCGCCATGTCGACGTGTTGGCCGAGGCCGGTGCGGTCGCGCATCAGGAGCGCGGAGAGGACGGCGACGAGGCCGTGAAGGCCGGCGTTCGTATCGGCCATAGAGACGGCAATATCGGATGCCACACCCTTCCCCCAGCGCGTCTGGCGGGCGATGAGGCCGGCTTCGGCGTGGATGATCGGAGCGTAGGCCGCGCGTTCGGATTCAGGTCCCCCTTGGCCGAATCCGGAGATGGAGAGCATCACCAGCCTGGGGTTGATCGCCTGGAGCGCGGGGTAGGCGATGCCATAGCGCGCCATGATGCCGGGGCGGAAGTTTTCGATGAGGACATCGGCTCGGGCGGCGAGAGCCTTGATCAGCTCCGGGCCTTCGGAGGCGAGGAGGTTGATACAGATGTTCCGCTTGCCTACGTTCTGCTGGTGGTAGTAGCCCGGGTTGCCGCCGATATCCGCGCCCCAGGAGCGAGTCACATCGCCATCTGGCGGCTCTACCTTCACCACATCGGCGCCAAGATCGGAGAGCATGCGTCCGGCAAAGGGGCCGGCGAGGACGCGCGACATATCGAGGACGCGGATCCCTTCCAGGGGGTAACTCATTGGGTCTCTCCTGCGCTCGGTTTCGTGGATGGGCAAGTTTAGCGCAGTGGAGGAGTCCTCGGGTGAGGCCGGTGCGCTCGTTCGTTCTACAATGCGAGAGCAGCCATGGCCTCTTCGACAATCTCCGAAAAGATCCGCAAACAGCTCGCGGCCCTTCCCGCTCGCCCCGGCGTGTACATCATGCGCAATGAAAGGGGCGATGTGATTTACGTGGGGAAGGCGGCGAAGCTGAAGGACCGCGTGCGTTCGTACTTCGGTTCGCCCAAGGGTATGGAGCCAAAGACGCGGGCACTACGCGGCCACATCGAGGATTTCGAGTACATCGTGGTGGGCAACGCAGGCGAAGCGCTGATCCTCGAAGCGACGCTGATCAAGCGTCACCAGCCGTTCTTTAACATCCGCCTGAAGGATGACAAGCGGTACCCTTACCTGAAAGTGGACGTGCAGAACCCGTGGCCTCGTGTCTACATCACGCGGCGGATCGAGAAGGACGGCGCACGTTACTTCGGGCCGTACGCCAGCGCCGGCTCGGTGCGGCACACGCTGGACCTCACGAAGAAGCTCTTCCCCTGGCGCTCCTGCACAAAGGAGATCACCGGCCGGGATGCGCGGCCCTGCCTCGACTACTACATCAAGCGCTGCATCGCGCCCTGCACCGCGTTCTGCACGAAGGAGGAGTACGACGAGGTAGTGGCGCAGGTCCTGCTCTTTCTCGAAGGCAAATCGGATGACGTGTTACGGCGGCTGAAAGGCCAGATGGAGGACGCCTCGGGGAAGATGGAGTTCGAGCGAGCGGCGATGCTCCGCGACCAGCTCCGCTCAATCGAGCGCACCGTGGAGCGCCAGATGATCTCCACCACGAAGCACGAAGACCTCGACGTCTTCGGTGTGTCGCGGAATGGCGATCAGGCCTGCATCCAGGTGTTTTTCGTGCGCGGCACCCAGATGATCGGGCGCGACAACTTCGTAGTGGAGGGAGTGACCGACGAGACCGAGGGCGCAGTTTTGAGCAACTTCCTGCTGCAGTATTACGAAAGCGCGCAGTACATCCCGAAGTTGGTGGCGGTTCCTCACGACCCGGATGAGCGGGAGACCATCGAGGAGTTACTTTCGGAAAAGCGGGGGTCGCTGGTTGAAGTACGTGTGCCGGAGCGGGGCGAGAAGAGGCGGCTCGTGGAATTGGCCGGCGAGAATGCGAAGGAAGCGCTGGAGATGATGCGCGTGCGCTGGATGGCCGATGCCGATAAGACGGAGCAGGCGTTGGAGCAGCTCCGGGAGGAGCTTTCGCTTGCCGACGCTCCCCAGCGAATTGAGTGCTACGACAACTCAAATATCCAGGGTACGAGCCCGGTCTCGAGCATGGTCGTGTTCATCGACGGCAGGCCGGCGAATAACCAGTACAGGCGCTTCAAGGTGAGGACGGTGGTGGGCGCGGATGACTTCGCGACGATGGCGGAGATCATGCGAAGGCGATTCAAGCGAATCGAGGCGAGGCTGCCTTCCGGGACAGCGGGCGAGGCGGGGAGCGATGGGGCGACCGTGGAGCCAATCGAGCGTTCGGCGGCGGAGGACGCGTGGGACCTGCCGGACCTCGTGATCATCGATGGCGGGAAGGGCCAACTGGCGGCGGCCGCTCAGGCGATGCGGGAGATGGGGGTGCACCACATCCCTGTGGTCGGCCTCGCAAAGCGGTTCGAGGAGATGTTCGTGCCCGATGAGGACGAGCCGATCATTTTGCCGCGCGGTTCTGAGGCGCTGTACATGGTGCAGCGGATACGCGACGAGGCGCATCGTTTCGCGATTACCTTTCATCGGCAGGTGCGCGCGAAGTCCTCGATCCAGAGTGCGCTCGATACGATCGTGGGAATCGGGCCGAAGCGAAAGAAGGCGCTGCTCAAGAAGTTCGGCAGCGTAAAGACGATTCGCGAAGCCCAGGTTGAGGAGATCGCGAGCACGCTGGGCTTCACGCGCGCGTTAGCCGAGAAGGTGAAGGCCGAACTCTAATGGCTAGGGCGGGCGCTACTGGGATATTCGAAGCGGGCCACGCGGCCCGTGAACGGTGGAGCGGGGCGGGACGTAGTGTGATGCATGTGGCGCATCCTCCTGCTGCTTCTCGGTTCGATTTTCGCTTTCCTGTGCGTAGCGTGCGGGACGGATGGCGCTGACACGCCGATGAAGCCTGCACCTCCTGGCTACCGGTTTCTCGCTCTCGGCGATTCGTACACGATCGGCGAAAGCGTGGCGCGCGGAGAGCGGTGGCCAAATCAGCTTGTGGCGGCGCTCGGCGAAGAGGGGCTCGCCGTGCAGGCCCCGGAGATCATCGCCACTACCGGTTGGACGACGAGCGACCTGAAGGCGGGTATCGCGCGGGCCAAGCCGGTTGGACCGTATGACCTTGTTTCGCTGTTGATTGGAGTGAACGACCAGTACCAGGGACGGTCAGCGGAGCAGTATCGGGAAGGGTTCCGGGCATTGCTTGCGCAGGCGGTGGGATTTGCGGGCGGCGACTCCTCGAGGGTGATCGTGCTCGACATCCCGGATTGGGGGGT
>JBDSEP010000147.1:0-5516 GCA_039919985.1 Tepidiformaceae bacterium
CCTGCGGCGGAGACGATGCCCCAAAGCCTCCAGCCAACGCCGTCTCCGACGAAACCTACCTGAAGGCGATCTGCTCGGGCAGTTCGCGCTTTTCGGAAGCTCTGCTCACTAAGACGAAGCCCGAGGAAATTAGCCAGGTGATTAAAGAGTTCAGCGCCAGCATGAAAGCCCTCACTCCTCCCGATGACCTGAAAGAGTACAACCAGCAGTTCACGAAATATCTCGATGACGCTGTCGCTGACCCAACTTCGCTGGTCACGCGCAACCCGCCGCTGCCCAAGCAGGCCGCGAGGGACCGCCTCAGTAGCAAGGAATCCAGCGTGCTCGAGTGCAAAGAAGGTACCTTCTTCAGCCGCCCCTCGCCCGGCAACTAGCTCCGGCCGGGCGCTGCTGGTACGAACCCCGGCAGTATACTCTGGTCAAGCCACCACGCCCAGAACAAGGAGCAGCCCGCATGCCCACTCCGTACGCCTTCTTCGAGGGCAAGATCGTACGCCTCAGCGAAGCGAAAATCGGCGTCATGACGCACGCCTTTAACTACGGCACCGCCGTATTCGAGGGCATCCGTGGCAACTGGAATGAGGACACCCAGACGACCTACCTTTTTCGCCTGAGAGACCACTTCGAGCGGCTGGCGCAGAGCTCCAAGATCCTCACGCTGAACATGAACCAGAGCGTCGACCGCCTCTGCGAGATCGCCGTCGAACTCGTGGAGCGCAGCGGCTTCAGCGAGGACGTTTACCTCCGGCCAATGGTCTACCTCAGCAGCGAACAGCTCGGTGTTCGCCTTCACAACCTGGAGAGCGACACGCTGATCTTCCTCACCCCCTTCCCCGCCTATCTCCCGGAGACCGCACGCTGTCACACGAGCACCTGGCGGCGTGTGGATGACACCGGCATCCCGCCGCGCGCCAAGGTCACCGGCATCTACGTGAACAGCGCGCTCGCCAAGACGGAGGCGGTGCTCAACGGCTTCGACGAAGCGATCATGCTCAACGCCAACGGCCACGTCTCGGAAGGTAGTGGCGAGAACATCTTCATGGTCCGCGGCGGAAAGCTCATCATGCCCGGGCCTGCGGATAACGTGCTGGAAGGGATAACCGCCGCCAGCGTCGTCGAACTCGCCCGCAACGAACTCGGGATCGAGACCGTGGAGCGCGAAATCGACCGCAGCGAGCTGTACATTGCCGACGAGATCTTCATGACCGGCACCGCGGCGCACCTCACGCCCATCGTCGAAGTTGATCGGCGCACGGTCGGGAGCGGCCGTCCTGGCCCAATCACGGCCCAACTCAGCAGCCTCTTCTTCGATTGCATCCGGGGCAAGAGCGAGAAGTACAGCAAATGGTCAACGCCGGCTCGCGCCCGCGTCGCAAGCTAACTACGGTCGCCTTCCGGCCACCGCGCGCTCTCGGCGTTATCGTTGGGGGCGCGCTCGCCGCGTGGGCCTTCGTGCTTGCTTTCCTCTGCCTTCGCCTCGCGTTGGATGCCAGCGTGGAGTTCCGCAGTTTCGCAACGTTCGCCGTGGGCACCCTGCTCGCCCTCCTGGGCATCGCCTTCGCCAACTGGACCTACTCGCTCTCTACCCTCAGCTACACCATCACCCGCCATGCACTGCTGATTCGCTGGGGATTTCGTCAGGTAATCGTGCCTATCGAAGCCATTCAACGCATGATTCCCGGGCGTACGCTGGACGAGGCGAAGGTCGCCGGACTCAACTGGTGGGGCTGCCACGTCGGCCACTCTGAGGTGAAGCGCGTGGGCTACACCCTCTTCTACTCCACGCACAGCTCCCCCGATGAACTGCTCTTCGTGGTTACGAACGCCGATGCTTACGCCCTCACGGTGCTCGATCAGGCGTCCTTTGCCGAGGAGATCCAGGCGCGCGCCGAGCTAGATCCCGTGGAACAACAGGTGCAGCGCTCCACTGCCTCAGGAATCGCGGCGTTGCCATTCTGGCGGGACAGGGTCGCCCTCCTTGCCGCGGCTGGCGGCGCCATCTGCTGTGCGCTCCTCGCCGGCTTCGTCTACTGGCAATACCCGGCCCTCCCCAAAGTAATCCAGCTTAGTTTCCCCGAACTCGGTGGCGTTGTTCGTGTGGGCGATAAGAGTGAACTTCTGCACATCGTCTACCTGGCCGTGGGCGTGCTCGCCGTAAACACGGCGCTCGGGATCGCCGTCCACGCGCGCGAACGGGCGGCGGGGCTCTGGCTCTTTGCCTCTGGCAGCGCTGTCCAGTTCGTCCTCCTGGCGGCCTCGTTCATCGCCATCCAGAAGAGCTGAACGCCCTCGAGCGCCGTGTTCTCACGCGTGCGCGATAACGGCCAGCCGGCGAATGCCCTCGCGGATGCCGTCCTCGGAGACGCTCGAGTAACCCATCATGAACGTGGCCCCCGCTGGGGCCGCCAGCGCGTAGTACGGTTCGGCGGAGTACACGCCGACCCCGAGCTCTCGCGCGCGGGAGATGAAGCCGCCAGAATCCACGATGTCCTCGAGCCGCACGAGTATGTGCATCCCGCTCTCCGTCCCGGTGATCGTTGCTCGGGCGCCAAACTCTCGTTCGAAACTTTCGAGCAGCGCCGCGCGTCGCCGTTCGTACACCTTCCGCATGCGCCGCAAGTGGCGCTCGAAATGCCCCTCATCGATGAACAAGGCCAGCACCGCCTGGTAGAGCAGCGCCACATGCCGGTCGGTCAGCCATTTGGCTCCAGTTATCGCTGGTTGTAGCCGCGGCGGGGCGACCATGTACCCAAGCCGTAGGGCGGGCAGCAACACCTTCGAAAGCGTCCCCGTGTAGATCACCCGCCCATTCTCATCCAGCCCCTGCAGCGCCGCGAGCGGACGCCCCTCGTAGCGGAACTCGCTGTCGTAGTCGTCCTCGATGATCACCGCGTCGCTCGATTCTGCCCAGGCCAGCAGTTCGAGCCGCCGGGAAGCGGACATAACACATCCCAGCGGAAACTGGTGGGACGGGGTCACGTACGCCGCCCGCGCATCGTGCGGCATCTCTTTCACGACGATCCCCTCGTTGTCGCAGCGCACGGGGACGAGTTCGGCGCCGCTGCTCTTGAACACCGCGCGTGCACCCTGGTAGCCCGGCTCCTCCATCACCACCCGGTCTCCGGGATCGAGCATTACCCGCGTCGCCAGGTCCAGCGCCTGCTGCGATCCGTTGACGATGATCACCTGGTCGGCACTGCACCGTACGCCCCGCGAGCGCTGAAGATATCGGGCGAGCGATTCGCGGAGCTGAGGCAGTCCCTCTGTCGGCCCGTAACCCATAAGTTCCGCAGGCGGGTAGTCCAGCACGCGCTTCGTCAACGTCCGCCACGCGTCGATCGGGAACTCATCGAGCGATGGGGTGCCGTAGCGAAATTCGTAGGCACTCTGCTGGCGGCCACGCTCATACGGGACGGCGAAGTCCGTCTCCACCTCCAACACTCGCCGCCCGAATGCCGACATTCGTTGCGATGCCGGCGGCGCTGAGCTTCGGGCGGTCGATGTTGGCTGCGGAGCGCGAAACGCTCGGTCCGGGAGGTCCTTCGCAACGAACGTGCCAGACCCGTGCCGCGCGGTCAGATAGCCCTCGGCTATCAGTTGTTCGTACGCCTCGAGCACGGTGTTGCGCGCCAGTGAGAGGTTTTTAGCGAGTGTGCGGGTCGGTGGCAGCTTTTCGCCAGGCCGAAATCGGGCCGACAGGATGCCCTCACGGATCGCCTCCGCGAGTCGTTGATACGCCGGCCCCTTGCCGCCTTCGCCGAGGTCAATCACAACGTCCATTGGATCAGCGTAGCAAGGTGAAACGGCACGAGGGAAGGTACCAATTTGGGCCACGCTTAGCAGGCTTGCGTCCCGCACTTCCGGTGGGCGCGGCAAGGAGCCTTCAGCCCTCGTTCCTTGCCGATGGGGAAAAAGTGGTGAGCCGGGAGGGAATCGAACCCGCAACCTAGTGATTAAGAGTCACTTGCTCTGCCAATTGAGCTACCGGCCCCACCTCGCGCAAGGGTATCGAATCAACCCGCTTCAGAAAAGCGCGTGTTCCTTCGCCGTGCCGTCTGGCGTCATTTCAGAACCTTCTTTGACCGCTCCACCCGGTAATCAACGCCTCACACAGTACAGGTGCTTCCCTTATTGCCAGCGGGTAAGCAATAATGCGCCGCGACGTCGGTGAGCTATCGACGTCATCGATTCCGTCCATGATGAAGGCCCGCAACGGCCCTCACCCGGATCGGGCGATGACGGCAGGTTCGCCAGGCTCAGTCTCCGATCGGCGGGGCACCCGGGTTCGCCTGGGCCAGCCGCCAACTTCGTGGGGAAGTGTCGGAATTGGCAGACGAGCATGACTTAGGATCATGTGCCGCAAGGCGTGGGAGTTCGAGTCTCCTCTTCCCCACATCACTCGAGAACACGGGGATCGCGGCGGCCTTTGAGCCGCACCCGGCCTAACCGCCGGGAGAGAAGGAGAACGGATGTCGCTACTCGAGGTCAAAGACCTGCGCACGTACTTCTATACGCAGGAAGGCACCGTCAAAGCAGTCGACGGAACCTCCTACGTAGTTGAAGAGGGCGAAACGCTGGGGTTGGTGGGGGAATCGGGCTGTGGCAAAAGCGTCTCGGCACTCTCCATCCTGCGGCTCATCCCACAACCTCCCGGAAAGATCGTCTCCGGCGAGATCATCTTCCAGGGGCGCGACCTGCTGAAGCTCGATGAAGACGAGATCCGCAAGATTCGCGGGAACGACATCGCCATGGTCTTCCAGGAGCCCATGACGTCCCTCAACCCTGTGCTCACAATCGGTCGCCAGATGACCGAGGCCCTGGAGCTCCATATGGATCTCCACGGCAAGGCCGCCCGCGACCGCGCCGCCGAACTGCTCGAAATGGTCGGTATCCCGGAGGCGAAAGGCCGCCTGGATGACTACCCGCACCAGTTTTCTGGCGGTATGCGACAGCGCGTGATGATCGCCATGGCGATGAGTTGCAACCCCAAGTTGCTGCTCGCCGACGAGCCCACAACCGCCCTTGACGTGACCATCCAGGCGCAAATCCTGGAAGTTATGAGCCGCCTGAGCCGCGAGTTCGGTACGGCGGTCATCATCATCACCCACAACCTCGGCGTGGTGGCCCGCTACGCGGACCGCGTGAACGTGATGTACGCCGGTAAGGTTATCGAGACGGCCACCGCTACCGAGCTCTACGCCAATCCGAAGCACCCCTACACCGTCGGCCTGCTGAACTCCGTCCCGCGCCTCGATGAGACGCGCAAAGAGAAATTGGTCCCGATTGAGGGCCTCCCGCCGGACCTCTCGCACCTCCCGCCCGGCTGCCCCTTCTACCCGCGATGCGCCTGGCGCGTGGATGTTTGCAAGGAAGAGTATCCTCCGTTCAAGCTCGTGGCCGAAAAGCACTACGCCGCGTGTTGGGAATCGGATCGCGTCCATCGGGAGGTGCCAGTTGGCGCAGCAATCTAGTAGTACGGGCCGGCAGCGCGTCGGCACGATCGGCGAAACACTCGT
>JBDSEP010000020.1:0-3174 GCA_039919985.1 Tepidiformaceae bacterium
GCTCCGTGCACGATCTCTACGCGCAGATCCGCTGGGCCAAGGCTCCCGGTGAACATGTGCGCTCGAACGGTCACCGGTGCTCCCGTCTGCACGCCCTCGCCCGCGGTGTCCTCAACGGCGGTCACTCTGACTCCCTCCCAGCCCGCGGCCACCCTCCGCCGCCACGCAGCCTGCTCTCGGGCAGGGGCCAAGTTGTCTTCGCGGAGCCGTCGCCAGCAGGCGGCCGCCGGAGCGTACGCGTTCTCCGCGTACTCGCTTACCATGCGACTGGTGTTGAAGAGCGGCGCGAAGGCCTGGACGGAGCGCTTTATCCGGGCCACCCAATCGCGCGGTACGCCATCCGCGTCGCGGGCGTAGAAGCTGGTCGTCACCTCATTCTCCAGGAGATCGTAGAGGGACGCCGAATCGAATGCGTCCTGCACTTCAGGGTCGTCATCCAGCTTATCCCGTCCGATCGCCCACCCAAGACCGGGGCGGTACGCCTCCCACCACCAGCCATCCAGCACGCTGAGGTGCAGAGCGCCGTTCGCCACTGCCTTCATTCCGCTCGTACCGCTTGCTTCTAGCGGCCTCAGCGGCGTGTTGAGCCACACGTCGCAGCCCTGCACGAGGGTCCGCGCAAGTTCGACGTCGTACCCTTCGAGCAGCATCAGGCGGTCGCGAAACTCCGGCCGACGGCTATGCTGGAGGACTTCGCGGATGAGCTGCTTGCCCGGTTCGTCACGAGGATGCGCCTTCCCCGAGAAGATGAACTGCACCGGTCGTTCCGGATGATTCACGATTTTCGCAAGGCGTTCGAGGTCGCTGAAGAGCAGCGTTGCGCGCTTATAGCCCGCGAATCGCCTCGCAAACCCCACGGTAAGGACTTTCGTCTCCAGAGGCTGACCGAGCGAGGCAGAGGTGGATGCCGCACCGTTTCGCAGGGACGTCTCGCGCCACTCTTCCCGCACTCGCACGATCAGGCGCTCGCGCTCACGCTCGTGCGTCTGCCAGAGCAGGTCATCCGGGATGGCTGCAACGTCGTCCCACAGGCCGGGCAGTGTCGGCTCGTCGCGCCACTTCCGCCCGAGATACCGGTCGTACAGGTCTCCGATCTCGTGCGACACCCAGGTGGGCAGGTGGACGCCGTTCGTGACTGAATCGATCGGCACTTCATCCTGGGGAAGTTGCGGCCACGCAGACTCCCAGAGTTTTCTGGAGACGCTGCGGTGAAGCTTCGAGACTCCATTGCGATACCCGCTCAGGTGGAGGCCGAGCAGGGCCATGGAAAATGGCTCCGAATCGTCGTCCGGATTGCTCCGCCCAAGAGCGAGGAAAGTCCGCGCATCCAGGCCCATGCCCGAGTAGTAGTGACCCAGGTGCTTCTGCACGAGGTCTGGTGGGAAGAGGTCGATTCCGGCGGCGACTGCGGTGTGCGTGGTGAAAGCTGTGGCCGCACTCACCGGAATCCGCGCTTCCTCGAACGTGGCACCTGATTGCTCCATCAGTATGCGAATGCGGTCCAACCCCAACAGCGCTGAATGACCTTCGTTCATATGGCAGACAGCCGGCTCGATGCCCATGGCGTGCAGGGCACGCACCCCACCAATGCCCAGCAGCATCTCCTGCTGGATACGCAATTCCATATCGCCGCCGTAGAGGCGACCGCTAATCTCCCGGTCCCCCTCCGAATTCGCCCGCACATTCGTGTCGAGCAGAAAGAGCGGCACCTGGCCAACATCCAACCGCCAGATGGCCGCGAACACCGAGCGACCATCGAACGGCACGCTGACGGTGAGCGCCTGACCCTGGTCGCCCCGGACGAGGGTCAGCGGCTGGCCACTCAGGTCGAGTCGCTGGTACTCCTCCTGTTGCCAACCATCGGCTCCCAGTGCCTGCCGGAAGTAGCCCTGGTGATAGACGAGGCCCACGCCAACGAAAGGCAGGCGCAAGTCGCTGGCGGACTTGAGGTGGTCTCCCGCTAGCACTCCCAGCCCTCCGGAGTAGTTCGGCAGGCTCTCCGTCAGCGCGAACTCCAGCGAGAAGTAGGCGATCGTATCGCTCGCATTCTCGCCCGCGAAGTCTGTTGCTCGGGCACGTCCCATGTACTCGCCGAACGCGGTATCCACCCGTTCGAGGTGGAGGCGAAAGCCGGGATCCGAGGCAAGGTCTTCGAGGGCCGCGGACGAAGCAAGTTGCAGTACGCGCACGGGGTTATGCCCGGTTTTCTCCCAGGATTCGGGGTCGATCCGCTGGAAGAGCGCCGCCGCGTCCGTGTTCCACGTCCAGTAGAGGTTGTACGCCAAACGGCGCAGCGCCTTGAGCGACTCCGGTAGCACGATTTCGACGTGCATGGTGCGAGAGGCGCGAAGTCGCATGCGGAGTAGTGTACCCTGCCTCGCGTTGCGGATTTGTGAACGAAGCACGCTGGTTCCGGTGGCCGACTTCCCTGCTCTGAACCTCGGTGTCCCTCCCGCACGCTCGCGCGATTGCGCGTCTCACCAATGTCCCGCACCGTTGCGTGGTGCCCATTCGCGCCATCCTTTTTGATATCGGAGATACACTTTGGCATGCCCGCTCCGCGCCGCCGACCGTTGAGTTTCGACGGATGGCCGCCGAACGGGCGGCCCGAGAACTGCGAGCACTTGGCCTATCGCACTCCGACCCGGCGCTCGTTTCACGCAGTCTCTGGAGCGCCATGGAAGAAGCCATGAACCTTGCCCGCCGAACCGACCTCGTCGAGCCAGACTACGGCGACGTGGCCCGCGCCGCGCTCCATGAACTTGGCCTGGAAGTCGCAGCGAGTGA
The DNA here is from genome assembly GCA_039919985.1 of Tepidiformaceae bacterium. Taxonomy (GTDB): domain Bacteria; phylum Chloroflexota; class Dehalococcoidia; order Tepidiformales; family Tepidiformaceae; genus PNKC01. The sequence continues at coordinate 2,788 of JBDSEP010000020.1, forward strand.
CGCCGGGATGTTGCTGGAGGCCACCTACATTTCTGGCGTCGAGGGCGGCAAAGCGCCTTTCCCGGATGCTCGACCAACCCTGCTCGCCCTGCGCGAGCGCGGCTTCCTGCTGGGCGCGGTCACGAATCGCGCCTTCGGTGGCGAGCGCTTCCGCGCGGACCTGCGCGACGCCGGGCTCGACATCGGCTGGGATGTGGAGACCGTCTCTGTGGAGGTCGGCTTCCTGAAGCCGCACCCGGCGATCTTCGAACACGCCCTGAACCACCTGAAGATCGCCCCCGCCGATGCGCTAATGGTCGGCAACTCGCTCGCCGAAGACGTTCTCGGTGCCCAGCGCGTGGGGATTCGCGCGGCCTGGCGGCGCTGTGCCCCGGACGCCGAAGGTGT
>JBDSEP010000190.1:0-10178 GCA_039919985.1 Tepidiformaceae bacterium
GGCGTCTCCAACAGGCTCGTCATATCGGTGATCGACCACGAACGCTCGCACTGGCACGAAATCGCTGCAAAGCTGGCGGGCATGGCCGGGGCCCGCCCCGTCGGCCCGCAGTCAATCCCCGAGGAGATCACCTCCAGCGGCGAACGCTAGCCACCCATCCGGTCCCTTACCGCACACCACCACGGAGGCTCCATGCTCAAAAAAATCCACCACGTCGGCGTAGTTGTCGAAAGTGCCGATGAAGCAATGAAGTTTTACCGCGACGCCCTCGGCCTCGAAGTCACCGAAGACCGCGTGATTGAAGATCAAGGTGTGCGCGGCGTCCTCCTGAAAATCGGCAACTCGGAGATCGAACTGCTCGAACCGACGCGCGATGACACGGGCGTGGCGAAGTTCCTTGCTTCGCGCGGCGAAGGCATGCACCACATCTGCTTCGAGTCGGACGACGTGGACGCAGAGCTTGAAGGCGCCCGCGCGAAGGGAATCCAGCTCATCGACGAGAAGCCCCGCCTCGGCCTCGCTGGCCGAATCTGCTTCCTCCACCCTAAAGCAAACCACGGCGTGCTCGTCGAGTTCGCGACGCCGCTGGCCGAAGGCCACGGGGCCGGTTCATGACGAGCGGCGCCACGCATATCGACCACATCGTCATCTCTTCCAACGACAGCGCCGCAACTGCCCGCCAGTTCTCCGAGACTCTCGGCATCGAGATTAAGCGCGCCATGGTCCGCCCGGGCACTGGCGCGCACCTGGAGTTCGCCAAACTCCAGGAAGTGATCCTCGAATTCGCCGGCCCGGGCGAAGTAAAGCCTTACGACGAAGTGAAGGCGAAGCTGAGCGGAGTTGTCCTCGCGGTGAACGATATCCACGCCACGATCGCAGCTATCCGCGCCGCCGGTTTCTCAGTCGGAGACCCACATCCCGCCGTGCAGCCGGGCGCGCTCTTCACCGGCATGAAGGGCGGCACCAACGGCGTCCCCTTCGGATTCATCCAGTACAACGCCCTGCCACTCCCGGAGTCCGCCTCGTGAACGTGAAGCGCATCGACCACGTCGGCATCGCCGTGAAGGACCTGGACGCCGCCCTCGCCACGTACGGACGGAACTTCGACCTGAAAGCGGACGCTGCGCGGGGCGGCGAAGTGCCAGCTTTCGCGATAAAAAACGCATTCGTCCCGATCGGCGGCACCGACCTCGAGTTTTTCCAGCCCACGACGGCGGAAGGACCCGTCGCGAAGTTCGTCGCAGAACGCGGAGAGGGCCTCTACATGATCTCCCTTGAAGTCGACGACCTAACGTCGGCAATTTCCGAACTGCGGAGCCTCGGTGCTCGCGTCGGCGACCCGGTCAACGGCCTCGCTTTCGTGTCCATGAGGGCCACCCATGGCGTCAACCTGCAACTCGTCCAGCGCGGCTGAAGGCACGGGACAAGCACGTATACTGAAAACGTGACGCTTGCAAATCGTCTCTACTCGGTCGAAGACCTCCTGAGCATGGAGGAGGGCGACGCTTTCGAGCTCGACGACGGGGTACTGAGGCAGTTGCCCTTGGGCGCTGAATCTGCAGAAGTGGCTTACGAACTGTTGCGCCAGTTGGGGAATTTCATCGAGGGCAAGGGACTCGGGCGGGTCATCCCTGCAAACGTCGGTCTGCAAATCTTTGCCAATCGCCCGCAACGCCTGCCACGCCCAGATGGTGGCTTCATCCGGGCCGGTCGACTGCCCGGGGACAGGTTTCCCAAAGGCTCCCTGAAAGTCGCCCCCGACACGGTGATCGAGTCGATCTCCCCAAACGAGTTGGCCGGCTACACCATGCAAAAAATTCAGGAGTACCTTTCCGCCGGCGTGAAACTGGTCTGGGTCCTATACCCCGAAACTCGCAGCGCGTTCGTCTACCGAATCGATGGCACCGCATCTGTCATCCCGGCCGACGCTGCGCTTGAAGGCGAGGACGTCATCCCCGGCTTCCGCTGCGAACTCGCCACCATCATGCCTCCCGCAGAGCCCTCCTAGTCTCCAACCTGCATCGAGAAACAGTTGCACTCAGGCTCGCCACCCGTTAGTGATCGGAGATACACATGACTTCTCCCACCGACACCAAGATCCGCGTCCTCATCGCAAAGCCCGGCCTCGATGGCCACGACCGCGGCGCCAAGGTCGTCGCCCGTGCCCTCCGGGACGGCGGTTGCGAAGTCATCTACACGGGCATCCGCCAGACGCCCGAGATGATCGCTGAAGCCGCGCTTCAGGAAGACGTCGATGTCGTCGGGCTGAGTATTCTCTCGGGCGCGCACCTCGAACTCTTCCCCCGTGTGGTCGCTGAACTGAAGAAGCGCGGCGTCGATGACGTGCTCCTCTTCTGCGGCGGGATCATCCCGGATGAAGACACGAAATCACTCGAGGACCTCGGATTCAGCGCGATCTTTCGGCCTGGGACCAACACCCAGGACATCGTGAAGTTCGTTTACGCCAACGTACGGAAGTAGCGTGGACGACCTCGTCGAGCGCTTTCTTGCCGGCGAGCGGCGCGCCCTCGCACGGATCATCAGCCGCGTCGAGAACGGAACTCCCGAGGGCCGTGACTACCTTCGCGCCCTCTTCCCACATTCCGGCAAGACGCACATCATCGGCATCACAGGCGGTGCGGGCTCCGGCAAAAGCACACTCACGGGCGCGCTCACAGCCGAGTATCGCCGCCGCGGCAAAACCGTTGGAATCGTCGCGGTCGACCCGTCGAGCCCGTTCACGCACGGTGCAATCCTCGGGGACCGCATCCGCATGCAGGACCATGCGCTGGATCCCGGCGTCTACGTCCGCAGCATGGCCGGTCGGGGCGCGCTCGGGGGCCTCGCTCCAACGATCGATGACGTGATTTCGATCATGGACGCCTTCGGCTTCGATTACGTCCTGATCGAAACCGTCGGGGCGGGCCAGGATGAGGTCGAGATCGCCGGGACGGCGCTCACCACCATCCTCGTGAACAATCCCGGCACCGGTGACGACATCCAGGCACTCAAGGCGGGGATTATCGAAATTGCCGATATCCTCGTCGTGAACAAAGCGGACCATCCTGGCGCAGACATTCTCGTGAGCCAGCTCCAGGCGCTCCTCTCCCTTGCTCCCAAAGGCTCGCGCCGACCTCCGATTCTAAAGACCACGGCTACCAGGGGCGAGGGCTTCGAGGCGCTGGCGGACGCAATCACGGCCCACCGCGTGGAACTGGAGAGTACGGGCCAGTTGGAGGCGCGCCTTGCTGAGGATGCGCGCCACCAGGTGCTCTCCATCGCTCGCTCCATCCTCCTCGAACGCATCCGTGCGGCCACTCCGGAGCCCGACCTTGCCGCTCTCGTCCAGCGTGTCGCCGCTCGCGAACTCGACCCGCACAGTGCGGCCGAAGAGCTCGCCGCTGCCGTTGCCGCGCAAGGCTAGAAGTTCAGCTCCAGGCTGATATCCAGCGCCCTAGCGCTATGCGTCAAGGCCCCCACCGAGATTGCGTCGACACCCGTCTCGGCGATCGCCCGGACCGTCGCCAAAGTCACGCCGCCGCTGGCTTCGAGCTTCGCGCGTCCCGCTGTAAGGCGGACAGCCTCGGTCATCTGCGTCACGCTCATGTTATCGAGCAACACCCACTCTGGCCGCCCCGCGATGGCCGCCTCAAGGTCCGCAAGGTCGTCCACCTCCACCTCGACCTCAATGCCTGGCGTTCGCGCGCGAATCGCGGCCACACCTTGCGCAAGGCTTCGTTCGGCATCAACAAGCGCCTCGCGATGGTTATCCTTGATCATCGCCATTACCGCGAGGTCCCGCCGGTGGTTCGTCCCGCCGCCACATCGCACGGCGTACTTCTCGAGGTCGCGCAGCCCGGGCGTGGTCTTTCGAGTATCGAGGATGATCGCCTTCGTGTCCGCCACCGTATCCACGAACTGGCGAGTCAGCGACGAAACCCCTGAAAGCCGCTGCAGAAAGTTGAGCGCAACACGCTCCGCCTGCAGCAGCGCGCGCACCGGGCCGGTCACCGTCGCGAGCGGCGCGTTTCGTTCGAATCGAGAGCCGTCGGAAGCAACCAGGCCGAAGCGCACGCTGGCGTCCATCTGCCGAAATGCCTCGAAGGCCACTTCGATGCCCGCCAGCAGTCCCGGCTCTTTCGCGAGGAAAGTCGCCGTTCCCTGGAGCTCCGCAGGCACGGTCGCGAGCGTCGTTACGTCCTCCGCCGCCCGATCCTCTGCAAGCGCCGCCCCCACCACGCGGGAGACCAAGTCAGCCGGAAGTGGGTCAATCGGCACGGCGGTACACCTGTCTGCGCAGCCAGTTCCGGTCGTCACGCAGTGGGTAGTCGCTGCGAAAGTGTGCCCCGCGGCTTTCGATCCGGGATTCGGCAGCGCACAGCATGAGCCGCGCTAGCGTCGCCATCTGTCGCCCTTCGAAGGCCCGCCGTTCGTCCGGCACCCGCTCGCTTCGCGCCCACGACTCCGCCTCCTCCAGGCCGGAGGCCAGGCCACCAGCAGTCCGCTCGATTCCCGCGCAGGCCCACATCATGCGCTGCAACGCAGCGTGGTCCGGCGCTGCCCGGTTCGGGATCTCCAGCTCTCTCGCACGCGCGATTGGAGCGGCGAATCCACCCTCGTTGCTCGCCATCTGCTCCACCACCCGCTTGCCGAACACAACCGTCTCCATCAGGGAGTTGCTCGCCAGCCGGTTCGCGCCGTGTACCCCGGTGCAGGCCACCTCTCCGCAGGCGTAGAGGCCCTCGATCGTCGTTCGCCCGAGCACGTCCGTGCGCACCCCACCCATCAGGTAGTGTGCCGCCGGGGAAACCGGTATGGGATCCTTTCGGATATCGATACCCACGCCCACACAGAACGCGTGGATGCCCGGAAAGCGGGCCGCCAGGTCCACCGACGTCAGCCCACGGCAATCCAGCAGGACGTGGTCTCCGCCTTCCACGCGCATCTCGCTGACGATCGCCCGCGCCACCACGTCGCGGGGCGCCAGGTCCTCCAGCGGGTGGTAGCGCCGCATGAACGGCTCGCCCTCCAGGTTGGTCAATACCGCGCCTTCGCCTCGCACGGCTTCCGAAATGAGGAAGGGCGGAGCTCCGTCTAACCGCAACGCAGTCGGGTGGAACTGGTAAAACTCGAGGTCCACCACCTCTGCTCCGGCCTCAAAGGCAAGCGATATGCCGTCGCCGGTGGCCACCTCCGGGTTGGTCGTGTGCGAGAAGAGTCGCCCCGCGCCACCGGTCGCCAGCACCACATTCGCGGTCTCGTAGGTTTCCTGTTCACCGGTTCGCAGATTCACGGCCCGCACGCCCGCCGCGCGACCGCGGTCCTGCAGGATTTCCGTTGCCAGCGTGTAGTCGAGCACTGTGATCGCCGGGTCCGAGACCGCGGCGCTGAGCGCGGTTTCGATCTCCGCCCCGGTTCGGTCTCCGCCTGCGTGGAGGATTCGCGAATGGCTATGTGCCGCCTCCCGGCCAAGGGCCACTTCGCTCCCCAGCGAATCGAACGCCACGCCGTAGCGCACGAGATCCTGGATGCGCGAACGCGCTTCCGCGCAGAGCACACGCGCTGCTTCGACATCCACCAATCCCGCGCCAGCGGAGATGGTATCCGCGAGGTGCTGTCCTGGCGTGTCCAGTGGCCCGATGGCTGCCGCAATGCCCCCCTGCGCCCAGCGCGTATTGCAGTCGTCGATACTGCCTTTCGTGAGCACGAGGACCGAACCAAGCCGCCGGGCCTCCAGTGCCACGAACAGCCCGGAGATGCCGCTCCCAATGATGATCGTCGCGTAGCGCATCCCGCGCGGGCGTTCGGACGCCGCTTCTCGTGGCGTTTGTTCATCGGCTTCACCAACAGTCACGGACTTAGTGTAGTGCAGACACTTACTCCGTCGCTACACTGCGCGCGTCACGCTCCGGCGCGCTAAACTGCTCTGCGGCGCCTCGATGTGCGCCACTACCTGACCGGAGTGCGACTTGGCCATCCTCCCTATCCGTCGCGCGGGCGACCCAGTTCTGCGTGAGAAGGCGCGCCGTGTCCGCACGATCGACAGCAGCATCCACAAGCTGATCGAAGATATGTGGGAAACGATGTACGACGCTCCCGGTGTCGGTCTCGCTGCGCCGCAGATCGGCATCAGCCTGCGGGTTGTCGTGATCGATGTGAATGACGACCACCCGTTCGCCCTCATCAATCCCGAAATCGTCAAGCGTTCCGGCGAGCGCGAGGTGGACGAAGGGTGCCTCTCGGTTCCTGGATTTCGCGGCCAAATCATCCGCTCCGTAAAAGTCGTCGCCCAGGGCCTGGACCCCGCGACCGGCAAGCTCATACGCGTACGGTCCGAAAACGATCTCCTCGCCGAAGCGCTCGAACACGAGATCGACCACGTCAACGGCATCCTCTATATCGACTACCTAGCGAGCCCGGACGCCCTTATCCCACTGGTGGACGCCCCCGAAGTTCACGCCTAGCCATTCCCCTTGCATCACCGGGGCCCCGGGCCCGCAATAGGAGCACGCCCATCATGTTCATCGAAGAGATCGCAGCCCGGGAGATTCTCGATTCGCGCGGAAACCCCACCGTCCACGTCACCGTGCTCCTCGATGACGGTTTCATGGGTACCGCTGCGGTGCCCTCCGGCGCGTCCACCGGTGCACACGAGGCGGCGGAGCTGCGTGATGGCGACGCTCGTCGATACGGCGGAAAGGGTGTCCTGAAGGCGGTCAAGAGCGTCAACGGGGAGATCTCGAAGGCCCTCCGGGGGGTTGCCGCCTCGGACCAACTTACCGTGGACCGCATCATGTGCGAGCTCGATGGCACCCCTACCAAGAGCCGTCTCGGAGCGAACGCCATGCTCGGAGTCTCCCTCGCCGCCGCGCGCGCTGCGGCTGAATCCGTGGATATGCCGCTCTACCGTTACCTCGGCGGTCCGAACGCGCACCGCCTGCCAGTGCCGATGCTCAATATCCTCAACGGAGGTAAGCACGCTCCGGATTCCACCGACTTCCAGGAGTTCATGGTCATGCCCGTGGGAGCGCCGAACTTCTCCGAAGGCCTCCGCTGGGGTGCAGAAATCTATCAGGCCCTGAAGGCGGTCCTGCACGACGCGGGAGCGATCACTTCGGTGGGCGACGAAGGCGGGTTCGCGCCCTCCCTTCCCGGCAACGAAGAGGCCGTGCAGGTCATCCTCGAAGCCGTGGATCGCGCGGGCTACAAGGCCGGAGAAGACGTCATCATCGCGCTGGACCCGGCCGCCACCGAACTCTTTGGCAACGGCCAGTACGCCCTCTCCAAGGAGAAGCGCGTGCTGACAAGCGCCGAGATGGTCGCGCACTGGGAGTCGTGGGTCGCGAAGTACCCGATTCGCAGCATCGAAGACGGCCTCGCCGAAGACGACTGGGAGGCCTGGGCGCTGCTCGTCGAAAAGCTCGGCGAACGCTGCCAGATCGTCGGTGACGACCTGCTCGTGACGAACCCTGAGCGCATCCGCCGGGCTATTCAGGCGAAAGCAGCCAATAGCGTGCTTGTGAAGCTCAACCAGATCGGCACCCTTTCGGAAACGCTCGAAGCCGTGGATACTGCCCATCGCGCAGGATGGACGGCGATCATCAGCCATCGTTCAGGCGAAACGGAGGACACCTTCATCTCTGATCTCGCGGTCGCCACCGGCGCCGGGCAGATCAAGACCGGGGCTCCGGCGCGTAGCGAGCGTGTGGCCAAGTACAACCGCCTGCTCGAGATCGAAGCGGAGCTCGGCGATTCCGCGGCCTACGCCGGCTGGGAGTGCATCCGGCAGCTCGGTCCTCGCTCACCACGGGATGACGCCCCACGCCAGCGCCCCTCCGGCCGCAGTGAGCGCCGACATCCACGGTCGCGGCACTAAGCGCGCCGATGTCTCCACACCCGGAAGCGCGCGCGGTCGCAGACCGATTCATGTTCGATACTGGCAACCTCAAACTGCTGGCATCGCTACTTCCGATCGATGCCCTGGCTCGGCAGGTTTCTGCGCTCGGTTGGACGGTCCAAGGGGCGTTCGCCCATCTCGCCGCAGCCCAGGCGGGCTACGCCGGCTGCCTCGAAGCGCTGCCATCCTCGCTTCCCCTCAGCGCTGCCGCGTTTGACGAACCACGCCTCGCGGCCGACCGGGCGGTTCAGGGAGAACTTCCCGCGCTGCCCGCGATCCTCGATGAATTCGACAGCTCGCTGCGCCGATTGGTGGCACGGCTGGACGTCCTCGGCGAGGAGGCGCTCGCTTGCCGCGTCGGCGCCTTCACCGTCCTCGACAACCTGCGCGCCTGGTCCGCGCACGCCGCCGCCCACGCTATCGAAATGCTCGAAGCCCTTCCCGAACTTCGCGCCGACCCCATGCTCTTGAACTGGCTGCTCTACCAGGACTTTTCTGACCAGCCCACCCAATTCGCGCTCCAGCAGACTCTGCTGACCGAAGTGCGCAAACGCCGCGCGGCGGAAGAAGCCGCGTTCGAAGAGGAGACAGCATGATCCCCGCGGTAGAAGAAGTCCTCAATGAACTCGATGGCCACCGCGTCCAGTTCGCGGTCCTCAGCCGCTGGCTTACCGCCGAGCAGCTGGAACGGCCGGTGCCGCAGAGCACCTGGATCGTCAAAGACTTCATCTCGCACCTCGCCACCATTGACGGGCCGGTCAGCGAGTTGTTCAGGACGACGCATGAAGGGGGCGACCCCGGCATTCGCACCGCCGATGGCGCGCGCCTGGACGTCGACTCCTGGAACGAGCGCCAGGTTCAGCAACGTCGCTCGCTGACGGTCGATGAGATTCTCGAAGAGGCCGCCCGCGAACGTAGCCTGCTTCGCGCTCACCTCGCGCGCCTCACTGAGGCTGACCTCGCTAGTACGATGAAGTTTCAGGGAGATGGGAAACGCCCTGCCGCCGAGTTCCCGCTGGGTGCCTATCTGAAGGGATGGTGCAAACACGATGTTATCCATGCCTCGGACATGCTGCGCGCCATGCCGGAGCGCATGACGCCGATCCTCGAACGATGGCTCGACGACCCGGTTGTCCGCCGCTACCAGGCGATGATGAACAGCGCTCAACCCTGATGCCTGTTTATCGCGACGGCGCAGCACTGCCAAGAGTCGCTCCGCCGCGCATCACGGCGTCGGCCACTCGCTCCGCGAGGCCTCCGCTCGAATCCGCGGGCTCAGCCGATGCCTATCGGCAGGCGACGTTCGTGCTCGGCAAGGAGATCGAACTGCTGCTGCGAGGCTTCGCCCTCGAAGGAGCCATCGCCGAAGCCTCCGCAGGCGCGAAATACCGTACCCAGCAAGCGGCGGCAGGTCTCGGGCTCTGGTCGCGCGCCTGGCTCACCCGCCTCCAGGCGATGCACGCCTTGGAGTGGGGGAGTTACGTGGCCGCCATGCCGCTGGTACGCGCCGCGGCGGATTACCAGGCCAGCGGGCTCTACGTGCTCCGAGACGAGGCGCAGGAATGGACCGCCTGGCTCCAGTCAGGTGGCATAGCGATCGCTCCACAGGAGCACGCCACGGAGTTGCAGCTTCACGCCTTCCGCGCTGCCGAAGTGCTCGCCGCCCACGCGATCCTCGGCCCGATCTACCGTGCCTCCACGGACCTGTCGCTCCCTCACTTCGGTTCCACGCTTCTACTCGCGGGTAGCGATTCGGACCCCGAACGCGTGCTGATCACGTTCGGCGACCGCGACTTCCACCTCGGTCTCGCGCAGGTCGTCAGCGGCTGGCTGCTGCTCTTAGGCGTCGCGCAGTTGGAGGCTGCCCTTGAATTTGCAACCGTCTTCGCGATTCCCGAGAGCCAGGCGGTCGCGGCGTTCTGCGCCGACGCGCGTTCCGTCGCCGCTGACCCGGACCGTTGCCGCGTCGAGGTAATCGAACGCGACGGCGAAAAGCGCTACCTCATTCACAACTGGCGCAGAGCGGCGGGCGGCGCTCCGAAGCGAATCCTCCTCTGAACGCGCGCCTATCTTCGCGCGTTGTACGATTCCCCATCATGCGGACGTTCTTCTTCCCTGCCTTGCTGTTCTCCGTGCTTGCCCTCATCGCCGTAGCCTGCGGCGGAGACGATGCCCCAAAGCCTCCAGCCAACGCCGTCTCCGACGAAACCTACCTGAAGGCGATCTGCTCGGGCAGTTCGCGCTTTTCGGAAGCTCTGCTCACTAAGACGAAGCCCGAGGA
>JBDSEP010000196.1:0-8267 GCA_039919985.1 Tepidiformaceae bacterium
GGGGATTCTCGATTCTTGTGGTTAACGGAAGCGCACGCACGCCACGCCGCTGCGATCTCGCCCAGGGACTGCCCTCAGGAGCAAGTAGCGGTTGCGGCCAGACCCTGCGACCACGATACTTCGCACAAATGTTCGCTAATTTGCCTTATGCCCGCGACTGACCTCCGCGAGCGGCTGCGCGCGGCCCTCCACCAGCCCGCCCGGCCCGAAGGCGCCATCCGCGTAGATAGCGTCACCGAACTGAGCGACCTCTCCGCGCTCGGTGGGCGCTGGTTCCAATCGCCGTTCGGGCCTGGCTATGTGGTCGAAAGCGTGTACGAAGCGGGACACGAACACGGGCGCATCCCGCTTCACCGCGCGCTCAGCGTGGATCCGGCGCGCCTCGGCGGCCAGACCCGGGATGCCAGGATCGCTGAGCAGCTTCCCGCCAACTTCCTCTACGTAGACACTGAAACCACAGGACTGGGCGGGGCAGGTTCAATGGTCTTCCTCGCCGGCACCGCCCGCTTCGATGGCTCACTCCTGCGTTTGCGACAGTACCTCCTGCCTTCGCCGCAGTATGAAGGCGGTTTGCTCGGCGGTCTCGCCGAAGACCTCGAGTGGGCCGGAGCGCTCGTCAGCTACAACGGCAAATCGTTCGATCTTCCTATGCTCGAGGCGCGTTACATCCTCTCGCGCCAACGGCCCACCTTCCGCCAGCTCCCCCACCTGGACCTTCTTCACCCCAACCGCCGGCTGTTTAAGGGAACCTTCGATTCGCACAAGCTCACCCGCATGGAGGTCGAGCTGCTCGGCTTCGAACGAGAGGACGACTGTCCTTCCTCGCAGGTGCCAGAGCGCTACTTCAAGTTCCAGCGCACCAGCGACCCGACGCACATCCTCCCCGTGCTGCGGCACAACGCCTGGGATATTCTCTCGCTCGTCGCGCTCGCTGCCCACCTAGCCTCTGTCTGCGATGGTCAGGAGTACCCCTTCCAGGCCGGGCGGGCCGCCGAGTACGCCGGCGATTTCCAGGCCGCGGCGCTCCACTTCGAAGCGGCGATATCCCGCGGCCTTCCCCGCGGCGAGCGCCTGGACGCAATCGAACGCGCGGCTCGTTGCCGCACGCGGCTCGGCCATTGGGAGGTCGCCGCCAATTGGTGGCAAGCGTTGATCGATGAACCCCGTGCTCGCCGCATCACCCCGTACGTGGAGCTCGCGAAGCTCCAGGAGCACCGCCTGAAAGACCTTCCCGCGGCCTATGTACTCGTCTCCGAGGCGATCGGTATGGCCGCCCGTGGCCTCGCTCGCACAGGTTCGCTTGCCAGTGAAACGAGTTCTCAAGCGCTCGCTCAGCGCGCGGCCAGACTGGAAGAGAAACTCGCCCGCCCCGCCGCTCTAGCTCGGGATGGCGGACCTTAGCCCTTGCCTCGGCTCTTCGGCGGCGCCGCCTCTGTCTCGACAACCGCTTCCCAGCACAGATAGAAGAAAAACAGCCCCAGCAGAATGGGTGCCAGGAACGCCGGGTGGTGGCTTTCGTAGAGTCCCCAGAAGCCGCCGAGCACCATAAACGACAGCGCGCCTACATAGACGAAGAACGCTGGCCAACTAAACCCGACTCCAAGCATGCTCGGTACCTCCTGCGGTGACCGATCGCATCGTAGCACTGCGCTATCGGGCGTTACGAGTGTTTCCACAGGGTAGATCGCATAAGAATCTGGAAAGAATGTCCCTTGTCCTACGGCAGTCCGCCCTAGTAGCCCCTCTCTACTGCCGCGCCATAGCCCGCAACCGCGCAATCCGCTCCTCAAGCGGCGGGTGCGTGCTGAACAGGTTCTTCATCCCGCCGCCGCCCGCAAAGGGCTTCACGATATACAGCGCCGAGACCGACTCCTGGGCCGGCGTATCCAGCATCGGTCGCTGCTCCACTCCTCGCTGAAGCTTCTCGAGCGCGCTCGCCAGGGCCTCGGGGTCGCCCGTCACTTCCGCGCCCGTCTTATCGGCGGCGTACTCGCGCTGTCGGCTGATGCCGAACTGGATCATCGAGGCTGCGATCGGCGCGATCAGGATCGCCACGAGCGAGAGCATCGGGTTGCGATTCTCGTCTCGCCCCCCACCGAAGATCTGGCTGAACATCAAGACCTGGGCGATCATCGAGATTGCCCCGGCAACAGTGGCCACAATCGAGCTGGTGAGGATGTCGCGATTCTTCACGTGCCCCATCTCGTGTCCGAGCACTCCGCGCAGTTCGCGGTCGTTCAGGATCCGCCGGATGCCGGTCGTTACGGCCACAACTGCGTGCTCCGGGTTGCGGCCCGTCGCGAACGCGTTTGGCGAATCGGTCTGGATGACGAAAACCCGCGGCATTGGCATCTTCGAACGCTCTGCTACCTCCCGCACGATTGCGAACAGCTGTGGCTCGTCAGCCTCACTCGCTTCGTGCGCACCGGCCATCTTCAGCGCCATCTTGTCGCTGAACCAGTAAGCGAAGAAGTTCATCACTCCCGCAAAAACCAGGAAGAGCACGGCGCCGCCCGGTCCGCCGATGAGGCCGCCGACGGCCACGAGGATGCCCGTCAGGGTGGCGAGCAACACAGTAGTTTTCACGAAGTTCATGGCTCTGGTTGGATACCTCCGTATCTGAGGAAAAGTATAGCCGCCCACCGTACCGCACCGGTAAATCTCCCGTTCGGCAGCCACCTGCAACGCGCTACCGCTCCGCTAACTCCACCAGCCGCCTGACCTGCTTAGGAGACCGCACGACGATAATCCGCGCATGGTGAGGGATTGTCGTAAGCGCCTCGTGCGTTTTGGCCGCGGTAGTCCGCCAACTCTTAATCCCCCACCAGAGCATGGAATCCCTCGTCAGCAGCGTCTGTCGCACGCTCTCTCGGTTCCCGTTCCAGAGTTCGGCGCCGACCACCGAACGGGCTAGTGTGCGCCACGCCAGCCGCCGATAGACCGTGCGGAACGGCAGCCGTAGCCAGATCGCGGTATCCGCCTGCGCGAGTATCAAGTCGCGCACCATCCCGTAGTTCCCATCGATCACCCAACCATCGCTATGCGCCTTGAGCACCTCGGCCACTCGCTCCCGAAACTCCTCGCGTGCGAGGTCCACCCAATTCGGGTGCGCGTGGAAGATGGCGTCGAGCTCCACCACCGCCACTCCCAGCTTCGCGCCCAGCGCTCGCGAGAGCGTCGTCTTCCCGGAACCGGAGGGGCCGTAGATCGCTACCTTCGCTCCAAGCCCGATCCCCCTGACAGTTGCCATAGTCACGCAGTGTACGTTCTCCGAAAAAGAGGTTCGATTGGCTACCTGGTTCCCTCCTGCCCAGCCGGGGGGAGACCGCGCCCGTGGGGCGACGTCCGCGCCGCCTTAACCAGAGCCGCGTGGCCCCACATGGTAGAATGGGTGTCGGCGCAGCACATCGTTCCGCAGCGCCAGAAGGAACTCCACCCCGTGTCTATCTTCCGTTCCGAACAGGCGCGCACCGCCGCCGAACCGCGCCTCGCAAGCGGCCTCCTCGGCAAAATTTTCGGCCTGCTCGCTTTCTCGCTCGCCTTCGCCACCGTCGGTGGCTACGTCGGCGCCCAGCTTGGCAGCGGCTGGCTGCTGCCGCTTTTCATCGTCGAGATCGCCCTCATCTTTGCCGTCCAGGCGCTCCGCGAACGCGAGGGCGTCAACATGGCCCTCCTCTACGCCTTCGCCTTCGTATCTGGCGCCACCATCGGTCCGATCATCGCGGCCTATGTGAGTGCCGGTGCCGGCGGCGTCGTCCTCCAGGCGGTCGCCATCACTGGCGCCATGACCGTCGGACTCTCCGCTTACGCGCTCACCACCCAGCGCGACCTCACCGGCTTCCGCACCTACCTTTCGATGGCCGTCTTCGGGCTGCTCGCCGCGATGATCGTGAACATCTTCGTCGGTGGCAACGCGCTCTCCGGGGTCATTAGCTGGGTGGGCGCGCTGCTCTTCAGCGCCCTGCTCATCGTCGATGTCAACCGTGCGAAGTACGTCCCGGACACCATGGGCAACGCTGTCGTCCTCACGTTGAGCATCTACCTGGACATCGTGAACCTGTTCATGTTCATCCTGCGTATCCTCGGCGGCGGCGTCCGCCGCTAGCCCGGACCGATCCTGAAGGGCGCGCGAACATCTCTTCGCCGTTCTTCAGGCTCACGGCAGGTAGGCGATGCGGCTCGTCTGCCCGAGGAGTTCGGGAATGTTTCGCTGCGCATCCCGCACGAAGTCGACCATCAGCGGACGCGTCTCGCGAGGGTCGATGATGTCTTCGACGGCAAAGGCGTGGGCGGTCCGGAACGGAGACCGCAGCGCGTTCAGGCGAGCTTCAATCTCCGCGCGCTTCGCCTCCGGATCCTCAGAGGCATCGATCTCCCGACGGTAGGCGGCCGTCACGCCGCCTTCAATATGCATCGAACCCCAATGCCCCGAAGGCCAGGCGAAACGCCGGTACATCGCCGTGCCGCCACGAAAGTGCAGGCCGCCGGCCACGCCATACGCCTGCCGGATAAGGAAGCACATGTAGGGCATCCGGGAGAGCGAAAGCAGAGAGACGATACGCGCTCCCGCTCGAACGATGCCCTTCTTCTCCTCGGCCAACCCGACCATGAATCCCGGCTCGTCGCAGAAGTAGATCAGCGGCAGATGGAACGTGTCGCAGAGCTGCATCAGCCGGGCACTCTTCTCCCCCGCCGCCTTGTCCAGCGACCCGCCGAGAAATCTCGGGTTGTTGATCATCACCCCAACCGGGTAGCCGTCGACGCGCGCCAGCCCGGTGATCCGCGAACGCGCGAACTCCGGCTGAATCTCGAAGAACGAGTCCCGGTCGAGCGCCATGTCGAGGATTTTCCTCGGGTCGTAGACCCGCTTCGGGTTCTCGGGAATGAGCGAAAGCAGTGCCTCTTCGCGGCGCTCCGGGTCGTCCATCGGTTCGGTGCGAGGAGGGGCGTCCCACACGCTCGAAGGGAGGTAGGAGAGGAAGCGTCGCACCTGCGCGAGCGCGTCCGCTTCGTCCACGGCCAGGTTTGCAACCACCCCCGAGGTGCGCACCTGGACGTCCTCGTTGCCCAGCTCCTCCTTCGTTATCGAGATGCCGAGCCCCGCTTTGACGACCGGTGGCCCGGCCACAAAGAGCTGGCTTGTGCCCTGCACCATCACGTTGAAGTGACACATGGCGGCCTGCACTGCGGGCAGCCCTGCGACCGAGCCCATGATGGCTGAAACGCACGGCACCATCTGCAGCAACTCGACGTCAAGTACCCGGTCGTTCGCCGGCAGGTAGGTCCGTCCCATCGTTTCGAACGTCCTCACACTTCCGCCCGTCGCGTCCAAGAGACGGATGAACGGCAGTTTCAGTGAGTACGCCTCCTTCACTGCCCAGCCCGACTTGTCAGCCACCGAGCCATCGGCAGATCCGCCGCGGATAGTGAAGTCCCCTCCGTGAACCACCACCTTGCGACCGTCGATGCGGAGGATGCCAGTGACAGAGTTCGCCGGAGTCAGGGACTCCATCCGCTCGCCTTCGTACGTCGCACGGCCAGCAAGCACTCCCGTCTCCTTGAACGTGCCCGGGTCAGCGAGCAGGTCGAGCCGCTCGCGTACGGTCATTTTTCCGCGACCTTTGTGGAAGGCAACGGAATCCGCACCGCCCATCTGGCGGGCCAGTTCCGCGCGGCGGTGAAGCTCGTCGAGATCGGCCTGCCAGGTCATAACTGTTGCTCCGTGCTGGTGGTTGTGCTCCGGATTCTACGGGAGCGCCCACCTCAGCCGATCGTCCCTGTTCCGAGCAACCCCACGAACTCATCCTCGTCCAGCCCGAGAATCTCCCGGAAGACGTACTCGTTGTGCTCGCCCAGCGCTGGTGAGCGACGGACCGGATCGTCCCGACCATCGATACGGATCGGCTCGCCGTGCACCGTGATCGCGAGCCCCGGCTCCGTCGGCTGTTGCACGACTTCGAAGCGCCCCATCATCTGCGGGTTGAGCTCCAGCTGGTCAGCTATGCTTTCGACGGCGGCGGCAGGAATCCCCGCCGCTTGCAGATCCTCAGCCGCCGCCCATCGGTCTCGAGCACCAGTCCACGTCGAAACCATCGCCTCGAGGGCAGCTTCGTTCTGCTTTCGGGCAGCGTGGCTTTCGAAGCGAGGGTCGGCGGCGAGGGCCGGCTCGCCGATTGCCGCCGCGAATGACGCGAACATATCGGGTCCCACCGCGAGGGCGATCCATTGATCAACGCCAGCCGCAGGGAAGATCCCATGCGGGCAGTAGTTAGGATCACGATTCTGCCGCCGGGGCTCCTGCTCTCCCCGGCGGGCGTAGCGCATCCACTCCGCCGACATCAGCGAGATCATGCCCGGCAACTGCGACATGTCGATCTCCTGGCCCAGCCCGGTCCGGCTTCGTTCGATAACGGCAGCAATGACGGCTGAGGCGACCATTGACGGGGACACGAAGTCTGCGAATGCCACTCCGAGTCCGGTCGGCGGCGCTCCTTTCCAACCGGTGATCACGTTCAACCCACTCGCCCCGGTGATCATATTTCCGAACGTGGCGAAGTTCGCCCACGGCCCGCTCCTACCGGCACCCGCCATATGCGCCACGATGATCCCAGGATGCAGCTCGCGGAGTTCGGCGTAGTTCACCCCCATACGCTCGACAACGCCCGGGCGCAGGTTGTCGATCACGATGTCGCATTTCATTGCCAGCCGCCGGAGGAGTTCTCGTCCCTCCGCGGGTTTCGTGTTGATGGTTGCCGAGAGCTTTCCCGTGTTCGCATCGTTGAACCACCCGCCCGCTGTGAACGTCGGTCCCGACGAAGGGGGCACCGACCCACGAATCGAGTCCATACGCGACTCCGACTCGACCTTGATCACCTCGGCACCGAGGTTCGCGAGGATGCGACAACCCAGCGGCCCGGCGAGGACCCACGAGAGCTCAAGTACCCGCAGCCCGGCCAGCGGCAGCTCCCCCGCTGCACGCGCCGCCACACGAACCGGTGGCCGGGCCGAGGGCGCTGACAGGAGGTCCACGGGATCCGCGCCCAGTAGCGGCGCACTCCGCAGCGGTTCCACGCTCGCCATCCCGGCGAACGGACTCTTCGGCATCTGCAACACGCCCAGAGTGGGGTGCTCCACTCTGACGAACTCGCCGATCGCCGCGAGCTGCTCGCTGTCGCGCATATCGTCGAACGACATCAACGGCAGCCCCATCAACCCGCGCTCCCGGCCCACCACAAGAAACTCGTCTCGGTCGTAAAACTGCCCGAGAGCTTCGACGATGTCCGCCGCCTCGCCCAGCCGGAACGAGCCGATCTTCGCCCGGGTCGCCTCGCGCCAATCCTCCGCCGCCGCGCGCACCGGAAGGTGGTGCTGAAGCGCCCAATCGCGAAGTTTCGGCCACTGGTCTGGGCGAGACCGAATCACCGCCCAGCGGTCGTCACGGCAACGAATAACTGGAAATTCGTAGGCGGTGTTTCGCGAGACCGCGAGGCCGTGCCAGCGGTAGTAGCTCGGACTGGCGGTTTGCAAGGTTGCGAACGCAGTGCACTCCTGCACGGAGATGTCGAAGTGCATCCCGGGCCCGCCGTGTAGTCCGGCCAGCATCGCCGTGCAACCCGCCAGCGAGGCAAGCTTGTAGCAAACGTCCCCGGCCGCATGAATCGGTGGGCGCTCCGGCTCGCCTGAAACAAACGAGAGGCCCCCGGCGGCCGACGCAATCAGGTCCGATCCGACACGCCCGGCCCAGGGACCGCCCATCCCGAAAGGGCTGATCGTGACACGAGTCAGGCCAGGATTGGCGGAGAGGATTCGCCGGTCATCCAAATCAATGTTTGCCAGGAATCCAGCGCGGCCCGAATCAATCAGCCCCTCTGCACTCGCCACTAGCTCGAGGAACGACGTCCGACCGACTTCCGTCTCGAGGTCGAGGACCACCGAGCGCTTACCGGCATTGAACGCCTGGTGCTTCAACCCGCGCTCCACACCTGCAATATCGTCGACAAAAGGCCCCAGCCCTCGCAGCGGCCCGCCGTCCGGCGGCTCAACGCGAACGACCTCCGCGCCCAGGTCCGCAAGCAGGCGACCGCCGAACACTCCGGATTCGTCGCCCACCTCAATGATCCGAAATCCTGAGAGTGGCGCCATCGCCAAATCCTAGTGGCCGTACTCAGGATGGTCGATCGCTCGGCCAACCCGCCCGCTCACCGGCGAAACCGTCCCCACAACCCATGACCAAGTACGCCGGAGTGGTACCATTGCTGCCACCCCCT
>JBDSEP010000223.1:0-11649 GCA_039919985.1 Tepidiformaceae bacterium
ATGCTTGCGAGGCGTGAGCCCCGTCAAGATTCCGTGCGTTCGAGGTGGAAGGGCCGCACCGTTATCCTCTAGGACACAAGTGTGGATTTTCGAACCGTACCACGCGCAGAAGTACGGAGTAGTAAGCAAAACCCGTAAACAATCGCATTTAACTACCGAATCGACTTCCGCTCCAGCAATCCCGGAGGCGCAACCGAGCCGGGGGTTTCTGCCGGCTCCTGCGGAGTCGGCTCCTCAGCATGTTCCCAAGCGTGCCGACATGCCCCGCACAATCCGTAGTCGCGCGAAATCTGAGACTGAAGCGTCGTCCCGCATCTCCTGCAGTTCGTGTTCACCCTTCGAGTATAGGCCTTCCAGCCGACTTTAGACCCCCGCCGCCACCCGTGCGGTCACGGCCAGCGGCAGCTTGCGAACACCGTGCATGATGAACGTCGGCACCCGCGGCAACAGCTCGTTATCGGTCCGCTCGAAGTGGCTGGTGCGGAGCAGGAACTCTTCGAGCGCAACCTTCGCCTCGAGCCGCGCGAGGGGCGCTCCCAGGCAGAAGTGGATGCCCTGCCCGAAGGCCAGGTGGCGGTTCGGCGATCGCGTTACGTCGAACGTTTCGGGCGCCGGGAACACCGCGCCATCCCGATTCGCGGAGGCCAGCCAGACAACCGCCTGCTGGCCCTTCTCTATCGTTTTGTCGCCGAACTGGACGTCGCGCGTCGCCCGCCGCACCGTTGCCTGCACCGGCGAGTTGAAGCGCAACACCTCTTCGATCGCCGACGGCAGCAGGGCCATGTCGTCACGTACCCGCTGCAGCTCCGCCGGGTGAGCGATGAACTCCAGGACTGCGTTTCCAATCAGGTTGGTCGTTGTCTCGTTGCCGGCCACCAGAAGGAGGATGAGCATTTGCAGCAGTTCGTCGAAGTTGAGCTTCTCGCCTTCGATCTCCGCGGCCACGAGCCCGCTGATCAAGTCCTGCCGCGGGTTGGCGCGCCGCTCCTCCACCATCGCGTGGAAATAATCTCGCATCTCCGCGAACGTCGCCTCCGTAAGCTCGCCCTCGCCCCCGGCCGCTCCCGATCCAAGCAGCGCGACAACTTTATCGGACCACACCTTGAACATCGCCCGGTCCGTCGACGGAATGCCCAGGATTTCGGCGATGACGATTACCGGCAGCGGGTCGGCGAGGTCGTGCACGAGGTCCATGCCGCCCGTTGAAAGCTTGGCGTTCAGCAGTTCATCGGCGATCTCGCGGATCCGCGGCTCCAGGGCGTCCACCATCTTCGGTGTGAAAGCCTGCGAGACGAGCCCGCGCAGGCGCGCATGGCGCGGCGGATCCGAGCCGAGCATCGATGGCGGTGGTGGCGTCTCCATCATGTTCTGCGGGCGTTGGAACTCCGAAGACCAGGTCTTGCTGTCCTTCAGGATCGAAAGGCAGTCCTCGTACCCGAAGACCAGCCACAAGCCCGGATTGGGCAGGAAAAGCGGGCTCATCGCGAGGCCCATCTTGTAAAAGGGGAAGGGGTTCTCGAGAAAGGCAGGATCGGTGGGGGTGAAGGAAACCAAGGGACACTCCTCAGCGAATGCCGAATCTCCTCCGGCGGAGACTCACTCTAGCATATCCGAACGCCATTCGGAAATGGCGGATTACCCCGCAAACTGCCTCGCCGCTACACTCCGCGAAACTACCAACCCGGAGCCCGCCATGACCATCCCGACCACCGCCTGGGAGACTGCCGCCGCCGTCCGCGCACGGGACCTGACGGCTGTCGAATCTGTCGAAGCGGCCCTCGATCGCATCGAGAAGACGAACCCCGCGCTTAACGCCTTCATCTACGTGGACCGCGAAGCGGCGCTCGCAGCGGCCCTCAGATTCGATCACGGCATGGCAGGAGGTAATTCGTCCGCCCTCCTCGCCGGAGTGCCTATCGGAGTGAAGGACCTCGAAGGCGTCGAGGGCATGCCCCATACCGATGGTTCGCGCGCCTACGAGGACCGCATCGCCGATTGCGACTCGATCCAGGTTGCCCGCTTGAAGGCCGCCGGCGCGGTCGTCGTCGGAAAAACGAACACGCCCGAATTCGGATACCAGGCGTTCACCAACAACCTCCTCTTCGGGGCCACGGGCAATCCCTGGAATCCAGAACTCACCTCGGGTGGCTCGAGTGGCGGGAGCGCTTCTGCGGTGGCCGCGGACATGGTGCCGCTCGCCACCGCCAGCGATGGCGGCGGTTCGATCCGTATCCCCGCCGCAATGTGCGGCCTCTACGGGATCAAGCCCAGCGCCGGCCGCGTCCCACGCGCCGACCTCCACGCATCGCACTGGGGAACGCATAGCACGCGCGGCCCGCTCAGCCGCACCGTCCGCGATGCCGGTCTCTACCTGGATGCCGTTGCCGGTCCTCACCCCAACGACCTTGATTCGCTCGATGGCCCAGTCGGCGTCTACGAAAGCGCCGCCATGGCCGCCCCGCCCAGGCTTCGCCGCATCGCCTGGAGCGCGGACCTCGGCTTCGCAGTCGTGGACGAGCAGGTAGCGGCGATCGCGCTGGAAGCGGCGCGGGCCATGGCCTCGGCACTGGGCGTGGAACTCGTGGAGGCGGACCCCGGTCTCGGCGACCAATCGCTCGTCTGGTACATGCTCGCGGCCTCCGGCGACGCCGCCATGCTTGACGGGATGACACCCGCCCAGCGAGAGAGGGTGCAGCCTGGCTTCATCGCCTTTTCCGATATGGGCCGCGCCATCACTGGCGTCCAGGTCGCCCAGGCGCAGCAGAGCCGCCACGCGATGAACCGCGCGTTAACCGAGTTCTTCGACCAGTACGACCTGCTGCTCACCCCCACGTGCGCCACCCTCCCATTCCCCAAAGCCGGGCCCTCGCCAACCCAGATCGCCGGCAAGGAGGTTGGACCCGGAGGCGTGGTGCCATTCACCTCCCCCTTCAACACCACGGGGCACCCGGCCGCTTCGTTGCCTGCAGGCTTCTCGCGCGAAGGGATGCCAGTCGGCCTCCAGGTGGTCGCCCCTCGCCACCGCGATACGCTCCTCCTGAGCGTTAGCGCCGCCTACGAGCAGGCGCGACCCTGGCCCTTTCCGGGCTCACGATAGGTTCCGCGCCTGATTCCGTGCAGGGCAAAGGCAGGGCTCTTCGCGGGCGTTCGCCCCTAGCCCCCCGCGCGCTAGGCTGAATCCGCCGCAACTTCGCGGCCTGGGGAAGCGTTGGATTGGTGGCGAATCCTCCACGTGCTCAGCATGGTCTGGCTCGGAGCCGGCCTCGGGGCAACCTACCCACTAATCCTCAAGGCCTGGGCCACAAAAGACATCAAATACCAGATGTACTGCCTAGTCGAGGCCGCAGATAACGAGACGCGCATCCTTCTCCCCGGCGCCATGGCCACGGGAATCACCGGATTCTTCTGGGCCGTCTCACGGGACTTCAACTTCGTCCGCGACGGATGGCTGCTCGCGCTCACGCTCCTCTACGTGCTCGTCTACTTCGTCTGCCTCCCGCTCCTTGGTTTCGGGCTGCGTCGAGCGCGGCTCGCCTCCCTAATCGCCACCAAGAAGGGCCAGCAGACTCCCGAGCTGAAGAGCATCCTCGATGACCGAGTACCGATCGTCTTCGGCACCGTCCTCGTGCTAAGCGTACCGCTGCTTGCCTGGCTCGCAGTCTTCAAACCGTTCTAACGGGCCCACCCGCTCGTTCGTCAGCGCCGTTGCCGACGGCCTACCTCAGCCCCCAGCGCTCATTCACCCAGCCCTCCAGCCGCCCGAACACCAGCCGGTCCACCACCATCCCCACGGCCACGATCACGAGCATGATCGCCACCACCTGCGAAACGTCGTTCAGGTCCCGCCCAACCTGCAGCAGGTGGCCAAGGCTGATGCTCACGAACAGCAGTTCGGCGGCCAGCAAGGACCGCCAGGCGAACGACCAGCCGAGCTTCAGCCCCTGCACCATTGAGGGCAGCATGCCCGGCAGCACCACATACAACGTCTGCTCCCACCAGCGCCCGCCGAACATCCGCGAGGCGCGCAACTGTAGCGGCGGAATGCCCAGAACTCCGGTTCGCGCCGAGATTGCGATCGAGTTCACCGAACCCATCAGCACCACGAAGATGATCGCCTTCTCGTTCAACCCGAACCAGAGCAACGCGAGCGGAAACCAGGTCACGCTCGGCAAGGACTGTAGCCCCAGGACGAGCGATCCGACGGTCTCGTCCACCCATCTCAGGCTGCCCATCGTGACCCCCACCGCCAGGCCGAGGACGATCGAGAGCGAGTAGCCGATCGCCATCCGCCGCATCGTCACCTTGCCCGCCTCCCAGAGATCCCCGTTTTCGATGTTGTAGCGCAGCGCCACATAAACATCGCGCGGGCCGGGGAACACGTACGGCGGCCACACCTCCGCGAGGTACACCAACTGCCACGCACCCAGCAGCCCGAGGTAGAACG
This sequence comes from Tepidiformaceae bacterium, assembly GCA_039919985.1. Classification (GTDB taxonomy): domain Bacteria; phylum Chloroflexota; class Dehalococcoidia; order Tepidiformales; family Tepidiformaceae; genus PNKC01. The sequence goes on from JBDSEP010000223.1 coordinate 4,445, forward strand.
CCGCGATTCGCACGGCTCGCCACGGCACCCGCGCGTTTACGCTCCTCGCTGCCGGAGGCGAAACGCTGCCCGCGGCGGCGCTCAAATCGACCACCGTGGCCCGGCGCCAGCCGCGAGATGGTCCGGGTTGCGCAACTCTTCGCGGATGTCCGCCGAAAGGTCGACCACCGCGTGCGAATCCGGGCTTCGCGGGTGCTCCAGGCCGATCGTTATCTCGCGCTTGATGCGCCCGGGCGAGGGCGACATCACGATCACTCGGTCCGCCAGCAGCACCGCCTCCCGCACGTTGTGGGTGATGAACAAGATCGTCTTCCCCGTGCGCTGCCAGATCGCCTGGAGCTCCTCCTGCAGGACATCGCGCGTCTGCGCATCGAGCGCCGCGAATGGCTCGTCCATCAGCAAGATGCGCGGGTCCACCGCCAGGCTGCGCGCAATCTGCACTCGCTGCTTCATCCCGCCCGAAAGTTCGTGCACGAAGGCCCGCTCGAACGACTCGAGACCGACGAGTTTCAGGTAGTCGCTCGCCCGCTCGCGGCGCTCCTCCCGTCCCACCCCGGCCAGCTTCAGCCCGAACTCGATGTTTGCGCGCACGTTCATCCACGGGAAGAGCGCCGCTTCCTGGAAGACCACCACTCGGTCGGGCCCCGCGCCGCGAATCGGAGTGCCGGAGGTCAGCACCTCGCCGGAGTCCGGTGCCTCGAAGCCCGCCACCACGTTGAGAAGCGTGGATTTCCCGCAGCCCGATGGGCCAACCACGCAGACGAATTCGCCCTCCGCCACGTCCAGGTTGATGTCGCTAAGCGCCAGCGTGGCTGAGCGCCGGGTGTCGAAACGCTTGCTCACGCCGCGCACCTGGAGCACCGGCGGGCCTACAGGCTCCACTGCCCGTCGTTCCGGGCGCGTCAGTGGACCTCCTTCGGCGAGGCGCGTCACTCCTTCACCGCCGGTAGCCCCATCTCGGCCAGCACGTTGTTCAAGATGCCGAGCTGGTAGATTCCCTGCAACTTCGGTTCCTTGCGCCCCAGCAGCCCCGCCTCGTACGCATCCTTCGCCGATTTGGCGAGGCTCGAGGCGATCGGGTCGTAGGTGAACGTCAGGTTCTTCCACGCCCCGTCGATTGTCGCCTTGCTCAACGACTTACCTGTTACCTGCTCGATCGCTCTGTTCACGGACTCCTTCGATTTTTCGGGCTCCGCGTTCAGCGCCTGGGTCGCCTTCACCTCCGCGCGCACCAATTTCTCGACGGTGGCCGGATGCTCCTTCAGAAATTTCGCGCCCACCACCAGTTGCGTGGTCACAAACTGGCCCTCGGGCCACAAGCTCCGCTCGTCGAGAAATACCGTGCCCCCGGCCTCCAACAAAAGCCGCGTGGCCCAGGGCTCCGGCGCCCACGCCCCGTCAATGTCCCCTTTCGCAAAGAGCGTCAGTTGGTCCGCGTTTGCCGTTGGCAGCACGATCACCGTGCCGCCATTCTCTTTCGGCTTCAAACCGTTCCGCAGCAGGTACGAACGGAGCGCGACATCCTGCGTGTTGCCCAGCTGCGGCGTCGCGATCTTCTTGCCCGCGAGGTCTTTCGCCGAGTTGATGTTCGCCTGCGGCCGCACGATAAGCATCGCGCCTCCGCTCGCCGCACCAGCCACAATGCGCACCTCTTCGCCGTTGGAGCGCTGGAAGCCGTTGATCGCCGGGTTGGGCCCAACGAAAGCCGCGTCCACCTCTCTCGCGAAGAGCGCCTCGATAGCCGCCGGCCCCGCATTGAAGACCTTCGTCTCCAACGTCACGTCCGTGCCCAGTTCTTCACGGAAGCTGCCATCCGCCAGGCCCAGGATCGCCGGGGCGTGCGTAACGTTCGCGAAGTAGCCAAGGCGAAGCGTAACTCGCCCCTCCACCGCGCCCGAGCTGCTATCCGCGGCCGAACTCCCTCCCCCACAGGACACGAGGAAGATAGCCACGCCAACGAGCATGCTCGAAAACAAGCGGAAATTTGGAGCGGCCATCGAAGTTCCTCCATCAAACGAAAGAGGCCTCCCGTGTCCGGGAGGCCTCCAGGGTGTCTGGTCAGCCAGGTACTCAGCGATGGCGAACTAGCCGCTCACAGCCTCTTCCTCTCGGTCGTTTCAATCTGCACCACTCTGCCGTCTTGCACGGCCAGCTGAATCGTGCCGTGGCGCAGGCGCCGCAAAGATGCCAGCACCTCCACCACCACCGCGCGCTCCGCCGGCGTCAGCGGCCGATCGGTCGAAGTAGCGACTTCGGAGGTCCACCGCGGGAGGGTCTGTTCGCCGTTTGCAGTATTCATGACTTTATCAGTAGAGAATATCAGGAAAGCGCTCATTTGCAACGTGCGCCAACGTCCGCGTTCTCCCACCCGTAGTGCAGGGTTCGCCCAATTGCGGGTTACAAGCCCGTCGCTACCATTCGCTCTGTGTTGAGACGCGGCTGGGCCTTTCGGCGTGGCGAGGTGGCCGCTGCCGCTGCCATCCCGGTTCCCGCCGCTGCCAGCGTCTCAGCAGATCCGGGGCCCCTCATGGCTGAGGCCGCCGCTGGCCAATACCCCCTTCCCTCACCCACCGACCCACTGGCGACATCCTCCCGGCGCCGCATTAGCGCTAGGCGCGTCGCGCTGGCGCTCGCCGTGCTCGGACTGCTGGGGATCGGTGCGCTCTACTCCCAGAAGGATTCGCTTGCTCCACAGGTGGCGGACACTGGCCGTCAGGTGGTCGGAGACGAGAACTGGGCGAAAGTGGAGAGCTACTGGTTCCGCCTCGAAGACCGTATTCACAAGGTGAAGTACCGCGTTCTTGGCGGGGATACAAACCCCTTCGTCATCGAAGTCGAGGTGGAGTTTGTGCCCCGCGTGGAGGCGCGCACCTGGACTGTGGATGTCCGCCCCGCCGTGGCCGCCGCGCTCGTCCCCACCGCTGATGAGTTCCTCCAGAAGGCCCTCGTCCTGCCAAAAACCACCCCCCTGCGCGACGCGCCCGAGGAGGGCGAGGGTGTTTGGACCACCACCGGGCTCCCCCGCACAAGCCCGTCGGATATCCTGATGGCTAAGACCTTCGTGCGCCCCGATAAGTCCCGGCCCTACGCCCTCGTCGGCGTACTCCTCGTCGATTCCCGCCGCATTCGCCTGAGCATGACCGGCGGCACCGCAGATCCCGGCGGAGACCGGGGAGTCCGCGGACCCGGCACCATCCCCGCCGATGCACAATCGAAGCTGCTGGTCGCCTGGAATGGCGGATTCAAAGGCCCGCACGGCAGCTATGGAATGGTCGCCGATGGCAAGGAGTACCGCCCGCTGCGGAACGGCCTGGCCACCATCTGCTCGTACAAAAACGGCTCTCTGCAGATCGGCGAGTGGGGTACGGACCTCACAGCGGTCGACACCATCACCTCCTGCCGGCAGAACGCCGTCCTGCTCGTCAAGGATGGTCAAATAAGCAAGCGCACCGCCGAAGGCAACGACACCTGGGGCTACGTGGCGGTGAACTCCGCGGAGTTCATCACTTGGCGCTCGGCCGTCGGTGTAACGAAGGATGGGAGTCTGCTGATAGCCGCCGGCAACTCCCTGAGCGCCGCAACCCTCGCATCGGCGCTCTGGGCCTCCGGCGCCTACACGGCCATGCAGCTCGATATCAACAGCCCGTACGTGCTGCTCAGCAAGTTCTACCAGCAGCCCGATGGTTCGCTCCGCGCCGAGCGCTTCATGGATAACATGCCCGACTCTCCGGCGCGCTTCCTCAAGACCCAGGAGCGCGATTTCATGTACGTCACCCTTGACGAGTCGGGGTGGCGCTAACGCGCCTCAGAGTCCCGGCTGGTTCCACGACTGGTACGTGATCGCCAGTCCCGCGAGCGTGATGCCGAGGGCGCTTATGAGCGGCAGCGCCGTGGCCGCCCGCCTGAAGCCGGGGCTCGCCGCCAGCTTGCTCCCGCCGAATCGCCCCGTTAGCCGCTTCCCCGCCGTAAGCGCGATTCCGATCGTCGTCAGCACCGTTGCCAGCCCGAGCGAGAACGCCACGATCAGCAGCATCCCGAAGAACACCTGTCCCAGCGAAATCGCCGTCAGCATCACCACAATCGCTGACGGGCAGGGCAGCAGGCCACCTGCCACCCCCAGCGTGAGCAGGCTTCGCCACGTTACCGACCCTTTCGCGTTCTTCGTTGTCACAACGCTCGCTGCGACGTGTGGGTGTTCGTGCATTCCCCCGTCCGCGTGCTCGTGCGGCCCGTCGTCGTGCTCGTGCGCCTCGGGTAGATGCGAATGCGCCTTCCCGAACAGCCCGTGCCGGTGAGCGCTTTCGTTCGAAGGCCGGTACGCTCGCCAGAGGCGGTTCGCCAAAAGCGTTCCACCCATCAGCACGACCATCGCCCCGGATGCCACGCCAAGGTAAAGGTAGAGCGTCTCGGGGAGGATGAAGGCCGAAGCCGAGAGCGTGATGAACCCCAGCAGGTAGACGGTCGATGTGTGTGTCGCGGTCACGGTCAGCCCGAGCGCCACCGCGTGCCGCGGCGTCCCCTTGCTGCCCACGAGATAGGCCGCCACCACCGTCTTGCCGTGCCCCGGCCCCAGCGCATGCAGGGCCCCGAATCCGAAGGCTGCCATCAGGCTCAGCAGGATGATTCCCAGCGACCTGTCGTGGTGCAGGAGCCCCGCGAAGCCGGAGGTCGCCCGTCCGCCGCTCACCTTCTGGAGCGTGGCAGTCGCTGGTGCCGTCTCGCCACTGCCGACCGTCCACGTGAACGCCGCTTCGCGGACGTCCGGCGCGGCTTTCAGCGTCTCCGCGGGGTAGTTCCGCAGGGCGTCGCTCGAATCCACGGTAAGCCGCTGGTCCACACCTACCACCGCTCCGTCAGAGGGCCGAACCACGATCTCTTTCCAGCCGGCACGCTCCGCGAAGTTGCCGTCCTTGAAGGTGATCTCGGTCGAGCCAGCGAGGCCCTCTGGCGTACGAGCGTCGTAGACCACCGCCAGCCGCGTCGTCTGCAGCCCGCCCTGCCCCGGCAGAAGCTGCACCGAAGTCTCCACAGCCTTGGGCTCCACCCGCTTCCCGCCCACGCTCAGCACGAAGTTCTTCGCCAGCGTCTCCCGCTCCTTCGCCGCGTAACCATCCAGCTCCGCTTGCGAGGCCCTGCCGTCGCCGTCGCTGTCGATCTCTCCAATGAGCTGGAAGGTGGGGATCTCCGCCATGTCGACGACGTAGTGAATCTGCACCGCATCACGATAGATTTCGAGACGCGCATAGCGGTTGATCGTGAAATTGCCCAGCGGATGCGCATAAGCGGTCCCTTGCGGCAGCAGCGGCAGCGAGGCAATCACTGCCGCGAGCGCAACCGCCAGGATTCTCGCCAGGCGCTTCTTATCGAAGACTCTTGTCATTACGTACTAACCTTCACCGAAAGGAGCGCGCCCTTCAACCCCAACGGCGTGCTGGAGGTGAAATTGGGTCCGAGGGCGTTCCGCGGGCCTGCACCACGCCCGCGCTCACTGAATCCTACGTCCGGGTAAAGCCCCCCGATCATGTCGCCTCGAAGTTTCTTCGCTCTCTTCTGCGCCGCAGCACGGTCACCCGCCGCCCCCGGATGAGTTGGCTGCTCGAACTGCTTCCCTGCCCTACGCTGCCCACACCGGGAGGCCCGATGCTCCACCACGCCCGCCGACTCTTCGCAACGCCCGCCCGCCAGGCCTACGGATGGGCCGCGCTCGGCATCCTGGGCGTCGCCTTCGCGGCCGTTGGCGTGCTGCTCATGTCCTCCAACAGTGGCTCGCCGCACCCTCTGCCGACCACCTCTCCTACAGCGACCGGCACCGCCGCCACTCCCGCAGCGACGGCGACGCTGAACGCGACAGCCACTCCTTGAGCCTTCCGTAACCCCCGATTGCTATAATCCAGCCATGTCTCTCGCAGCCCTCCTTGGAGGCCAGCCCGCTGTCACCGCCGCGCTTCCTGCCTGGCCACTTGTCGATAGCGAGGCGGTCGCCGAGATCACCCGCGTGATCACCGAGGAGACGCTCTGCCCTGTCGGCGCTGAAGGCACCCAGGGCGAGTTCGAACGCAACTTCGCCAAGCTCCATGGTCGCCGCTTCGGACTCGCCGTCAACGGTGGTACTGCCGCCCTCATGCTCGCCCTTCACGGCGCCGGTGTGCAGCCCGGCGACGAAGTGATCGCCTCGCCATTCACCTGGGGTGCGTCCGTTAGCTGTATCCTCCAGAACTTCGCAATCCCCATCTTCGCGGATATCGACCGCAACACCTTCACGCTCGATCCGGCCTCCGTCGAAGCAAAGATCACTCCGCGTACGAAGGCCATCGTCGTCGTTCACATCTTCGGGTTCCCCGCCGACATGACGCGCATCATGGAAGTCGCCAATCGCCATCACGTCGTGGTCATCGAAGACTGCGCCCAGGCCCACCTTGCGGTCCACGCGGGCAAACCGGTGGGCTCCTGGGGCGCCGCCGGGGCCTTCTCCCTCCAGGCTTCGAAAAACCTCACCGGTGGCGAAGGCGGCATCCTAATCTGCGACGACCGGGAGATCTTCGAACGGGCGATGAGCATGGGCACCCACCCACAACGCCTCTACGCCGAGCTCGAACTCCCCGAGTTTCGCGACAAGATCGATTCCCTCGCCTTCAACTACCGCATGCACTCCATGGCCGCCGCACTCGCCAATACTCAGCTCAAATACCTCGACGAGTGGACGCTCGCCCGCGGCCGCAACGCGCAGCGGCTCTACGACGCCGTGCGCGACTTACCCTACATCAACATCCCCGAGCCGCCCCTCGAAACCGAGCGCCACGCCTACTACAACATCCCCTTCACCTATCAGCCCGGCGTCATCCCGCTCTCGCGAGACGAGTTCGTTGAGGCGCTGAAGGCCGAAGGGGTGAATGCGGGGATCTACGTCCGCGTGCCGCTCTACCTGCGGCCCCGCTTCCAGAATCACGACTACTTCGGCCGCGGCTACCCCTGGGCGCTCGCCGAACACCCGGTGCGCTACCAGAGAGGCGATTGCCCCGTCGCCGAAGAGATGGCGGAGCTGGAGTTCCAGGTGGGCGGGAACTACTACCTGGATAGCCCCGAACTGATGGCGCAAATCGCCGCCGCCATCCACAAGGTGGGCCAGAACGCCGAGGCCCTCCGCCCTCACTTTGGGGCGAAGCCGGCCACCGCTGCCGATTAACTCGCCCTTGCGCCCCGGGCTC
>JBDSEP010000028.1:0-2553 GCA_039919985.1 Tepidiformaceae bacterium
TGTTGCTACGCGCGCTGCGCCAGGCGATCGCCGTCCCCTTCACTGTGAAGATTCGAGGCGGGTGGGACGACGAGCACCTGAACGCCGTGGAAGTGGCGCAGATGGCCGAGAGCGAGGGCGTGGACGCCATCACCGTGCACCCGCGCACGCGCTCCCAGCGCTTCACCGGCAAGGCCCCGTGGCAGATCATCGGTGCGGTGGTGCGCGCCGTGCGCATCCCCGTCACAGGGAACGGCGACGTCACTTCGCTCGCGGAAGCGCGCCGGATGATCGGCGAAACCGGGTGCGCGAACGTGATGATCGGTCGCGCCGCGCTCGGCCGCCCGTGGGTCTTCGACGAAACGTACGAGTCGCTCTCTTTCGAACAGAAGTGGGAGTACCGGGGACGGGTCATTCGCCGGCACTGCGAGCTGATCATGGAGCGTAGCGACGTGCGCCACTGGCAGACGCAGATGCGCAAACATCTCGCCTGGTACACGGAAGGGACCTTCGAGGCGGCCTCCACACGCGACCGCATCTTCCGCTCCAAGACCCAGGAGGAGGTGCTCGCCATCTTCGAAGCGCACTGGGAACGCGCCCGCGAGCCGTTTCTGCAAGTCGCACACTATCGGGAGGCGCGGCCTTCGCTGGCGGGAGTGGAAGGCTAAGCGACAGCTCGCGTGGCGGTCGCTCGACTATTTCGTGGCGAAAACCTCTTGCAACGCGTCCAACTGCGTCGGCGATGCGGTTACGGTGAGCGTCGATGCAGTTTCGTCCACGCTCCACCCAAGCGACGCGCAGCAGACGGATTCGGCGGCCGCGAACGCGGCGAATAGGTCCGCCGCCGCGCGGTCGTAGGTGACAACTATGGTCTCCGTTGTCCGCGAAACGCTTGTGAGGAATGGGAGCAGCTCGTCGGTCAGGGGTGCGGCGGGCCGGCTATCGACATCGCAGGCGAGTAGTTCGAGTGTGTCTTTCCAGCGTGCCGAGTCGAGCTTCGTGGTCATGCGGTTGCCTCTCTAGTGGAACGTTCTCCAACGAAATGTTGTCTCAGCGCAAACGCGAGCGCTCCAGCAGCAAGATGCGCGCCCGCAGCTATGAGCGCCAGCACGAGGATACCGTAACGCTCGGTCTTCGCCTGGTGCGCAACTTCGAGAAGGTCGAATAGGGCGAAACCGATAGCAGCGACTGCGATCAGCAGGAGAATCGGGCGTGACCGCGACCGGGCCGCGGCGAGCACAACCAGCCCCACGGAGATCGCCAGGGCGGCGACGATCAGGATAGGCGATTCCGGGTTAATCCCGAGAATGGTTTCAGACTCGGAGTGCTCTGCCGATTCGTTTTCCAGAGAGTCGCCCGCGTGGGCTTCGGTCGACTCGCCGTTCGAACGTTCGAGCGCGACGCCCAAAGCGAATGCCACCCCTCCGACCACCAGCAATGCGATGGGCAGGCCGCTCAGGCGCGAGGATACTGCTAGCAACTTCCACCGCCGCCGTGCCGTAGCGGCCACTTCGAAAGAAATACCGTGGCAGCGCCCGCACCGATGGTTGCAGCGCCAAGCACCAGAGGGAGATCGCCCCCAATTCCGGAAAGCGAGAGCGCACCGACGCCACCTGCGAGTAATCCGCCGGAGACGACCGCCGGTAGAAAGCACACAAGACAGGCGAGCAGCGCCACCGGGATTATCCCAAGTAGCCGGCGATCTGCGCTGGACCGGACCTCCGCCGGCGGGGCACCGAGTTTTGCGACGGATGCGGTGCCTTCGTTCGCAGCCGGGCCGACCGGGCAATCCTGTCCGCACGAGCAATCGGTCAGGGAGTCGCAGCGCTGGTGGATGAGCCGCTCGAGTCCACCGCGCATCTCCTGGAGGTCGGCGATCTTCTGGTCTAGTTCGGCGATCTTGCGTCGGGCTCCCGCGTCCAGCGCCTCGCCACGCACGGCAGGCTTGCGCTCGGCGAGCGCTACAAACCCTTCGATTTCGTCGAGCGTGAATCCGAGCGACTGAGCTTTCTTGATCGAGCGGATGAAGTCGACGGCGTCTGGTTGGTAGCGGCGATGCCCGGTGTGATGTCGGTGAGGTTCGGCCAGCAGGCCGCGCCGTTCGTAGTAGCGCAAGGTTTGAATGTTCACTCCGGCCTTCGCCGCAACCTCGCCGATCGTTAGCGTTTCGTTCTCCATGAGTTTCCCTCCTGCGGATTTGTAGCCGCCGCGCCAACCGTAGCCCCGTACCCGAGTAGAGGAGTCAAGCTATTTCGCGGCACAGCGCGACCTTTACCACTTCGTTGTAGGCCGCCGCCTTCGCTTTCGTCGTGTCGCCGTGGCGAGCGAGCGCGATGCATTCGGCCACCGCCGCCACGTACTCCGCGGCCACCGCCTCATGCACGGGGGTGGGCATCATGTGGATGCCCTTCGGCTGCGTGGTTGTCCCGCACATCCAGCCACGCTTGCCCATCAGCGCCGCCACCTGCTGCATCTCGACATCCGGCGCGCCAAAAGCAAACGCCCAGAGCTGCGGCTCGCCAAAGATCTCCACGCCGGGGATCGCGCGGAGCCCGCTGACCATCGCCTCTTTGG
>JBDSEP010000335.1:0-7082 GCA_039919985.1 Tepidiformaceae bacterium
GCATATCAGCGACGCACTCGCCACCGGGGACCACGCCGCACTCCTGATGGACGTGGCCGAAGCGGAAGCGCAGTCCGTGCTGGTGGTGGGCCATGAACCACACATCTCTGGGCTCCTTTCCTACCTGTTGACGGACAGCGAATCACGCATTGGCGCGACCTTTAAGAAAGGGGCGGCCGCGCTCGTCACTTGCGTCGATGAGCCTGCCGCCGAAGCCTGCTGGCTGGAGTGGCTGCTGCAGCCAGGTGCCTTGCGACGCCTTGGTTAATCCTGCGGACGAACCATGGCCAGTAGCGGGACCCTAAACACCGACTCGAAACGCTTCTGCTGGCGCTCAAGCTCGTACAGTTCGGCGTCCAACGGCGCGCGCGAACTAAGCTGTAGCCTGAAGCCGTCCCAGTGGATCGTCGCTTCGATCCCCAGCACTGGCGACGGTACTCGCCGGTGCAGGGCCCGCGCGCAGCCCAGCAGCGACGCGAGCATTGCGGCGCGTCGCATGTCGTCGGGTTCGATGAGTGCGCGGTACGGCGTCAGATCCGGCGTGCCGGAAGCCGCGCATCGTACCAGCGAGGCAAGCAGCACGATCTCCCGGTGGTCGAAACCGTGCAGGTCCCCGCTATGTACCAGGTACTCCGCGTGGCGATCCCGGTTGTAGAAATCAACGTGCATCCCGATCTCTGCGAGCCGGGTCGCTGCCAGCAGCAGCGCGAGCTCGCTGTCGCCCAGCCCGTGGAGCGGCTGCGTTGCGGCAAATAGCAGGGCCGCGCTGTTCACGACCGGTTCGCCGACCAGTTCTTCCACGCCGTTGGCCCGCGCCAGGCCGCCGATGGAGGCCGAGCGCACGTCGGGAAGGATCGCGTTCTCGCCCCTGAGTTCCTGCCAAAGGAGGCCTTCACGCAAGCCCTGGCCGCCGACCGTGAGCGTGGCCGCGCCCGTCATCTCCATCACCTCATCGATGACCGCCGCCGCCGCCGGAAGGATATCGGAACGCCCCGGGTTCATTCCCGGGATGCGGCGGCGCTCCTCGGGGCTGGATTTCAGAAGGGTGTTCGCTACTCGCCGCATCTCTCGCCGGGGGATGATGAATCCGTGCAGGCGGCGCAACGGATAGCCGCGCCGAATGCGGATTAGCCGCGCAAGGTTCCGCACCGCACCGCCGGAACCGTAGAGCACCTCCGAACGCTCCGTACTCTTAAACTGCGCACGTACTGCCCGGCGCAGCCCTCGAAGGTCCTTGGCGGACGGCGGGTCTGTCCGGAAGTAGCGCTCCGTCGCGTAGATCGCCCCAAGCGGCGCGGATTCGGCGCGTACCAGCGCGCGATCCCGCACGCTCATCAGCTCCAGCGAACCTCCGCCGATGTCCAGCAGGTGGCCGTCCCTCAGGCCCGTGCTGTTGATCACCCCCAGGAATCCTGCGTGCGCCTCTTCCGCTACCGAAAGAACGCGCACCACCATGCCCGTCTGTTCCCGCGCACACTCAACGAACTCATTCCCGTTCGGCGCTCGGCGCAGTGCCTCCGTCCCCACAACAACGGTGGAGTCTGGCCCAAAAGAATTCGCAACCTGGCACATGATTCGCAATGCCTTAAGGCCCCGTTGCATCCCCTCGGCCGTCAGGTCGCCGCCAGCCTGGCCTTCGCCGATGCGGGCATCGAAGCGCTCTTCGTCGATGACCTCAAACGCCTCGTCCGAAAGTTCGCGCGCAACCAGTAACCGCACTGAGTTCGAGCCAACATCGATCACCGCCACCGTTCTGCCCCGTGCCACGCGTCCTCCGAGCCTGCATTATCCGTTGCCCGGCGATGCTACGCTCGCTCCTGAGCCATCCAGCCAGGACGCAAGACCGTACCGGTCAGCGTGAGGCCAGCATTGTCCCCCGCCCAGGGTATGGAGATTTACCTTGACGATGTACCATATCCCTCACGAGGTGGCTGAATGCAACGAAAAGTGCTGATCGCAACCCTGCTCTTGCCGCTCCCCTTCGCGGCGCTGCCGATCATAGGCGTCCTTTTCGGCATGGGCGGCGGCGCGCGTGGCTTCGTGGTTGAGCGCGCGGTCGAACAGCGCCAGATGCAGTTCGACTCGCCGAATACGCGAACCAACCCGCTGGCAATGGGCGTTTCGGACCCTCTGCGCGACGGATGCGACGGCGACGCCGAGGCGCGCGCCGAAAGCTAGGAATTCCCAAATCCTGTGGTACGATCGGCGGTAGAGATGAGCGCCCTTGGGCGCCAACTCCCGCACCGCGGAAAGGTCAGGCGGGCGAATAGCCCACTGGGACGCGGAGCGCTTGACCGCAGGGGGCACTGATGGCCGCAACCCGCACTCCAAAAACCCGCTCCAAAGTAACCATCGATGACTACCTCCTCAGTGAGCACCAGCTGGAGGAGATGTACTACTACATGCTCCTCGCCCGCCGCCTGAACGAGCGCATGCTCGCGATGAACCGCCAGGGCCGAGCGCCATTCGTGATCGCGGGTGCGGGCCAGGAAGCGGCCCAGGTCGGTGCCGCCATGGCCCTCCGCAAGGGCGAGGACTACGTCGCCCCGTACTACCGAGACCTCGGCGTGAACCTCGTCCTCGGGATGACTGCCCGCGAGGCGATGCTCAACCTCCTCGGCAAGCGCGATGACCCGAACGGCCACGGCAAGCAGATGCCCGCCCACTGGGGCCACCGCGAACGCAAAGTCGTCACCCAATCGAGCGTGGTTACCACCCAGTTCCTTCATGCCACAGGCATCGCCCTCGCCGCTAAGCTGCGCAAGGACCCCGTGGTGGTGCTCACCTCCTGCGGCGAAGGCAGCACGAGCAAGGGCGATTTCCACGAGTCCCTCAACTTCGCCGCCGTCCATAAGCTGCCCGTCATCTTCTTCGTCGAAAACAACGGCTACGCGATCACTGAATCGACCGAGAAGTCGCTACCGGTGGAGAACGTGGCGGACCGCGCCCGGGGGTATGGCATCCAGAGCGCCGTCGTGGATGGCATGGACTGCGTCGCCGTCTACCAGACAGTCCGACCGGCCGTAGACCAGGCCCGGCGCGGGGGTGGTCCCTTCCTGATCGAGGCCCGCTGTTACCGGCTCTGGCCCCACTCCAGCGACGACGACGACACGCGCTATCGCCCGAAGAAGGAACTCGATGAGTGGATTAAAAAGGACCCGCTCACGCTCTTCCGCGGGCGGGTGGAGAGCGACGGCATATTCCCGAAGGAAGACCTCGACGAGATCGAACAGCGCGTCGCCGAGGAAGTCCGCGACGCCGCCCAATGGGCCATGATGCAGCCTGATCCCGAACCCGAAGATGCGCTGACCTTCGTCTACAAGGAGCTCGACTAATGGCCACGATGACGGTCATCGAGGCCGTTCGCAGCACCCTCGATGAGGAGATGGCGCGCGACGACCGAATCTTTCTCCTTGGCGAAGACGTGGAGGCCGGTGGCGTCTTCCGCGCCACCGACGGGCTGCATGCCAAGTACGGCGAGCGGGTGATCGATTCGCCCCTGGCCGAGTCCTCGATCATCGGCATCAGCATTGGTGCTGCCCACTACGGCTTGCGGCCCGTCGCCGAAATCCAGTTCGCCGACTTCATCCACTCCGGCTTCGATCAGCTCTGTAGCGAAGCGTCGCGCTGGTCGTATCGAACGAACGGCGATTCGTTTCTGCCGATGGTCGTCCGAGCGCCCTGGGGCGGCGGCGTACACGGCGGCCAGCACCATTCGCAAAGCATCGAGGCCTACTATTCGCACATGCCGGGCATCAAAGTTGTTGCGCCGGCCTTCCCGGCGGACTTCCGCAGCCTGCTCAAGGCCTCGATTCTCGACCCCAACCCTGTCCTCTTTCTTGAGCACAAGCGCATCTACCGGCTGATTAAACAGGATGTAGACAACGCCCCCGCCGAAACGCAGCTCAGCCGCGCGCGCATCACTCGCCCCGGCGCGGACCTGACGATTATCGCCTACGGCTTCATGCTCCACGAATCGCTGAGCGCCGCCGAGACCCTCGCGGGCGAGGGCATCGACTGCATGGTCGTGGACCTGCTCACCCTCAATCCGCTTGATACCGAGACGATCCTCGAATCCGCGAAGGCCACCGGCAAAGTGCTCGTCGTGCACGAGGACACACTCACCGGCGGCCTTGGGGGCGAGATTTCGGCGATTATCGCCGAGCATGCGTTCGAATATCTCGACGCCCCGATCCGCAGAATCGCTGGCCCGGATGTGCCCGCAATGCCCTACCACCACGCGATGGAGGAGTTCTTCATGCCCAACCGCGAGAAGATCGCCGCCGCCGCGCGCGACCTGGCTGCCTACTAGGAGTCGAAATGACCACAGTCACGATGCCCCAACTTGGCGAAAGCGTCACCGAAGGGACCATCCTCGCCTGGCTGAAGCAGCCCGGAGACCCCATCGCTCTCGACGATTCGCTCTGCGAAATCGAGACCGAGAAGGTGACCGCTGAACTTCCTTCCCCCTACGAAGGCGTGATGGGCGAGATCCTGGTGCCGCAGGGCGAAACAGTGGATGTCGGCGCAGCGCTCTGCACCGTTGTGGAGGGCGCAGCCGGCGCGGCCGCTCCGAGTGCGAACGGTCACCAGAGCAGCACGGCCCGGGCGAGCGGTTGGAGCGGTGGCCCGATGTCGATTCCGCCCGACGAAGACAAGAAGGCCCCAGCACCCGCCGGTGCGCCAGCCGTCGAGGCGACCGCGCCTCCCGAGGCCGACCCGCGCGAACCGGCACAGGCGGCGGCGCGCACCTCCACAAAGCCAGACCAGCGCCAGCGCTTCTACTCGCCAGCCGTCATGCGGCTAGCACAGGAGCATTCGGTGGACCTCGCCGTTATCCGGGGTACCGGCGTCGGCGGCCGCGTCACTCGCAAGGATGTCGACGCCGCGATCTCGGGTGCGGGAACCGTCGCACCGGCTCCAGCCGTTGAATCAGGGCCGCAGTCTGCGGCTCGCGCGGCCTCACCGGCGCAGTCCGCAGCCGCCTACACCGTAGTCCCGCTTACCCCCACCCGCCGCACAATCGCCGAGAATCTGAAGCGATCGAATCTTGAGGCGCCCCAAGCGTGGACGATGGTCGAGGCGGACGTCACCGGCCTCGTACGCCTGCGCACGCGCGAGAAGGAAGCGTTTCTCCGCCAGGAAGGCGTCGAACTCACGCTACTGCCGTACTTCACACTCGCCGTCTGTGAGACGTTGCGCGAGTTTCCGATGCTTAACGCTCGCTGGGAAGGCGAGGAACTCCGTCACTATGGCGCGCTGGACATCGGCATCGCGGTCGCCAGCGCGCACGGGCTGGTCGTTCCGGTTATCCACGGCGCGGGCGACCTGAACATCTCCGGCCTGGCCAAGCGCATCGTCGATCTCGCGCAGCGTGCGCAGACCCGTAAGCTCCGCCTGGAGGATATCGAAGGCGGCACCTTCACGGTCAACAACACCGGCTCCTTCGGGTCCATCGCCTCGAAACCGATCGTCAACTACCCGCAGGTCGGCATCGTCACAATGGAACGCGTGGTCAAGCGGGCAGTTGTCCGCGACGAAGACGCGATCGCCGTCCGCTCGATGGTGAACGTCTGCCTCAGCTTCGACCACCGCGCGTTGGATGGCGTGGAGGCCGGTGGCTTCCTGGCGGCGCTTAAGCGGCGGCTCGAGGCCATCGCCTAGAGGCGGCCGCTCACTCGATTCGCACGCCACCGCTGAGGTCTACCACCTCAATCCATGTCGCGCCTGGGCGAAAGCCAAGCTCCAGCCCTGTGGGCGAAAAGAATCTCGTGCGCGATGCGTTGTCCGTCTTGCGCCAGGTCGCCTCAATAACGATGCCATCCATGAAGAGCTGGGCGCGGCCCTGCCCGATGTTGTCGATAAGCACGTGCCCAGGCCCGTCCACGACGTAACTCCTCGCGTACTGCACGATCACGTTGGCCGCCGTTAACTGCTCGTTGGTTGCCGCGTCCACATGTGCCGAACCGTTCTGCGAACGACGGAAGAGGCGCGTGCCCGGGTCCCACGTCCATCCCACGGTGAACGGGGAGAGCGGGCCGAACCCTACGGTGATGCGCGTCGCAGCCAGCCGCGCGATCGATGACGCCGGAGCGCCCAGTTCGAATGTCCATGGCTGAAACGTCGGAGCACGGTTGAATCCGCGCGAACCCGCCGCGCGGCGCAGATTCGCCGTGCTCGTGTAGACGTTGTGTGGGGCTTCCCGGAAGCGATCACGCGCAAACGTATCGGACGCCACCGGCCTGGCCCCAAGGTAGTCGAGGTTTGCCACCCCCCACTCGCCGATCTGCCGCCCGGCGTCGGCATCCCCTGTCTCCTCGGAGCTGCCGGCATGGACGAAGATGGCGTCGTACTCCAGCGCCCAGCGGAGGAAGGGCGTACGCGCAGAACGCACGGGCTCGATTCGCACCGCCTCCTGCGAATGGAATATTGCCAGCAGCCGGGTGATCCCGCCTTCGACTAGCGCCTCGATCACCACGTCGGCCCGGGTCAGGCCAGTCTGCGGGACGGCTGCGCTATTGTTATCGACCATCACGGCTATCGCGCGACGCGACCCTGGAGCGTCACTCGTCGTCTCTACCGGGCGACCTGCAAGTAGCCCGGAGGTGAGCGGCGGGGTACCACCACCCACAAGGCGGGCTCGGTTCGAGACCGGCTGAAAGGTGGCCGCCACGTCATCGCCGCGCTGCAGGGCGGATGCGGCCGCCGCCACGCCCACGAATGTGCCGCCAACCAGCGCAGCTCCGATCAGCAGGTCCTTGAGAGTCACGGGCAGGTATCGCCGGGCTGGTACATCGCGAGCCGAGGCTAACAGGCGATGCCGTCGCCCGCGACCGGGCGCGCTCCCCCCAGAGGCGCAGTAGCTGCTCGTGGCCGAAACTAGCGCCATACAGCGCTCTGGAGAGATTTCATGACCACCTGGGAATACGCCTCGATCCTGAATGACGGACCCGCCACCAAACCCACGCTCGATGGCCTGGGCGCGGACGGCTGGGAGCTAGTCTCTGTGCTGCAAGGTGCGGATACCAAGCAACTCCTCTATGTCTTCAAGCGACAGCGCGCCGAAGCGTGAGCCGCCCCCT
>JBDSEP010000052.1:0-3858 GCA_039919985.1 Tepidiformaceae bacterium
GAGCCGCGCAAGCGGGCGCGCACGCCCGTGATGCGCGAGATCCGCCGTCTCGCGCGCCGCGACCTGGACCTTGCACTGCTCTGCTGGGCCGATTGGAAGTGGATCGAGGAGCGCAGCGGTGGCTGGGACAGCCATCCGCAGCATTGGGCTGCGCGGCAGCGGTGGGTCGCTGAGCACCACGCCGAACTCGCGCTCCCGCCGCGCACTTCTGAGGCCGAGGCCGAGCCAGAACCCGCCTGACACCGCCCGCCGGCCACGATATGCTCGCTTGCAGATGAGATTCGAAGAGAGGCTGGCCACTCGAACGCACCGCATGACGGCCAGCGCGGTGCGCGAAATCCTCAAGGTGGCGAGCTCTCCGGGCGTGGTTTCGTTGGCCGGAGGACTGCCGGCGAGCGAGAGCTTTCCGCTCGACCTGATGGAGGAGCTGACCGGCTCGGTGCTCGCGAAGTATGGCGCGAAGGCACTCCAATATGATGCCAGCGAGGGATTCGCCCCACTGCGCGAGGCGCTCGTGCCCCACCTCGCGGCCCGCGGAGTGACCGCGCGCTCCGAGGAGATCCTCGTCTTCAGTGGCTCGCAGGGCGTCCTCGATACGGTCGCCAAGATCTTCGTCTCCCCAGGCGACGTGGTTGCTGTGGAGGCACCCACGTACCTCGGGGCGCTGCAGGCCTTCAATCCGTACGAGCCGCGCTACGTGGAACTCGCAACGGACGACGACGGGCTGATCCCCGCCTCGCTCGAAAGTGTGTTGGCCACCAACGCCGTGAAGTTCGTCTACCTCGTGCCTACCTTTCAGAACCCTACGGGGCGCACGCTCCCGCTCGCGCGGCGTAAACAGGTGGCGGAGATCCTCGTCCGGCACGACGCTCTCCTCCTGGAGGACGATCCCTACAGCGACCTGCGCTACAGCGGCCAACGTGTCCCGCCGATCAAGTCGTTCGCGCCGGAGCACGTGATCTACGTGAGTACGCTATCGAAGACGTTCGCGCCGGGGCTCCGTGTGGGCTTCTGCGTCGCGCCGGCCGACACGCAGCAGTGGATGGTAGTGGCGCGGCAGGGTGTGGACCTCCACACGAGTACGCTCGCGCAGGCACTTTCGGCGGAGTACATCGGCGGCGGCCACCTTGAGCGCCATCTCCCGCACATCCTCGAAATCTATCGCCCGCGCCAGGAGGCCATGCTCGCCGCCCTCGAACGCCATATGCCAGAGGACTTTACGTGGACGCGGCCCGAAGGCGGCATGTTCGTCTGGGTGCGCGCCTCCCCAGGCATCGATACCGAGCGGCTCTACCCGCGCGCCGTTGCGCGAGGAGTGGCCTACGTGCCGGGCAAATTCTTCTACGTGCACCAGGAAGATGGCCTGGCCACGCTGCGCATGAACTTCACCGCCGCCGACCCGGAGACCATCGACCGAGCGGTCTCGATCATCGGCGAGGTAATCGCGGAGGAACTGGGCGCGCGGGTCTAGGAGAGCGCTACTCCAGGAACTCGTCCGCCATCCGACCGATCTGCCCGGACGGACCAGTCACGAACTGCCAGTAGCGCGTTCCGTCGTTCGAACGAGCCTTCCCGGTATTCACGATCGCGCCGTCTCCGAGGCAATTCACCACCGGAGCCGCAAGCGAGGGGTCGCGGCGCAGGTTTACGCAATCGCCGTCGCCTTTCACTCGCGCCCATATGGCGAAGAACTGCGTGGAGACAACGAGTTGGGTGCCTTGCGAACAATCCCTGTCGTAGAACGGCGTGCCAATGAAGGAGAGCGGCCCCAGCTCGTAGGGGATGATCGCGGGGTCCGCCCCTGCCGTGTCTCCGCGCTCGGTGCACGTACCCGGCCGCACGTAACCCTGGGTAACCAGCAGGTCGTGCTCGTTGAGAAATCCAGCGAGCCGCGGTGCTCCGCCCTCGACCTTCAGCACCTTCAGCGGCGTGCCAATCGGTGGCAGGAACGTGCCCACGAAGAACTGCCGTTGCCCGGGTAAGCCATCAGCCGACCAGGACGCGTAAATTGTAGGGAACGATACTCCGGGCAGAGTGGGGCCACCGCGCCGAAGCGCCAACACACTCTCCACCCTCGCGTTGGGGTAGCCAGGCAACTCCAATTCGTAGCGACGAGAACCGCCAGAGTCCAGGATCTGCGTTCCTGCAATTCAGGCGAGCTGCCCGCCGAAAGATTATCGGATCGATGGAGGCCCTGGCGGCGGGCGGCGGCACGATTGGCGTTCCGCGCGGGAACAGCGCGTAGGAGAGCGATTGTCCCTCGAAGTTGATGACTACGACGCCTGCGTCCACAGCTGCCCGTGCCCACCATTTTCCCGCACTGCTTCCGATCTCTCTCCACGTTATGCCGCCATCTGTGGACTTCGTGAAAACCGTGCTCGACCCTTCGGTGCCCGATTCGTACCCACAAAACTCGCCGAAACAGGTGCTGGCGAAAAGTTCCCCCAGTTCGTTGGCAACAATGCCCGTGATCACCGCGCCGCTTCCGTCGGGCGGTTTCAGGAGGAGGTCCGTCCGGAGTTCTCCGCTTCTGTCCCGGTAGTGGCGCGTGAGCCAAAAGTACCCGCCACTGCCGTGCGCGTAGCCGCCGTGGGCCACGATCATCACCGCATTCTCCGGGAACGGCACGAGCGGAGGCGCGGTTGGCGTCGCCTGTTGGAAAGGCGTGGAAGCAACCGTGGATGACGTGGGAGTCGGCGTTTGGTTTGCTTCCATTGTGGCGGCCGCCACTGGGAGAGATGGCCTGTCATCGCCCTGCCGCAGCGCCCAGACGGTCGCTATAAGCAGGGCCAGCACAATGAACGCTCCCGCCAGGGCCCAGAGTTTGCTCTTGAACATCCCCTAAAGCGTACTGCTGGGGATGCGGCGCGCACGCTCGATCTGATCGAAGAGACGAAAACGGGCGGTTGTGTCGAGGTCGACCCCCCCTCACGGTGGCCAGTCAGTCGTCGCGCGGGCTCCAGGAGACGGCGGCCCGGCTCCCCGGCAACGGAGGGGCGGTGTTCCACAGAAGCCGCACGGGAACGTCAGCAATCGTCCCCGCGACTTCCCAGCCGGAACCGGTATCGACTGCCGACGTGACCGTCATTTCGAAGGTCATCGAACCTGGGCCCGGCTGCAGTCCGCCCGGCGGGACTGCCACCGTCTCCGAATCCACGGGCAGAATGGTGAATCCGAGAAAGACGGCAGTTTCATGGTCTGGCGGCGCGCGAAAGACGCTCCCCACGGTGCCAGCCGCGCGCACGCGCCCATCGATCAGGATCACTACGTCGCTGGCAAGCCGCATCGCCTCTTCGCGGTCGTGGGTGACGAGGATCGTGGTGGGCGAGGAATCGGCGAGCAGGCCGGGGAGTTCGAACATCAGCTGCTGACGCGTCTGGGCGTCCAGCCCGGAGAGCGGCTCATCGAGTAGCGTGATCGGAGCCCGCAGGACAAGCGCTCGGGCCAGATTCGCACGCTGTGCTTCGCCGCCGGAGAGGCGGTGCGCGCTGCGCTCAAGGAGCGATTCGATGCCCAGCGCCTGGGCGGCTGTGCGGGCGCGCGAGGTCCACTGCCCCCTCGGCACACCCCGCAGCTCGAGCCCCAGTTCGAGGTTGGCACGCACACTTCCGGCGAAAAAGACTGGCTCCTGGAAGGCGATCGCCACCACACCGCGCATCTCGCGTGCGCTACGCACAACGCCGCCGCCGATGCTCACCGAGCCCGATGACGGCCGGTCGAGACCGGCCACCAGCCGCAGTAGCGTGCTCTTCCCGCCGCCATTCGGGCCGAGCAGCGCCGTGACCCGGCCGGATGCGACAGTGAGCGCCGACACTTCGAGCACCTGGCGGCCGTCCCGAGCGAAGCTGAGGGAATCGA
>JBDSEP010000347.1:0-3262 GCA_039919985.1 Tepidiformaceae bacterium
GAATCCACTCGTCGCCGCGGATCGCGTGCGTTATCTCCATCTCGGTGTCGTCCACCACCACCCCGAGGTGGTAGGTGGGGTAGCCGTCGGACTTGAGCATGACGAAGTCGTCCTGGAGGCGATTCTCGAAGACCACCTCGCCCCTCACCTGGTCGACGAGCGTGGTCGTGCCCTCCTTCTTCATCTGGAAGCGGACGACAAAGCTCTCGTTCGCCGCGCGGCGCTGAGAGTCCTGGGGTGGGATGTCGCGGCAGCGTCCGTCGTAGCCTGGCGGCTGCTTCGCGGCGGCCTGGGCGGCCCGCATTTCGTCCAGCCGTTCGGAGGTGCAGAAGCAGCGGTAGGCGCGGCCGTTTTCGATGAGCGCGGCGGCCGTCTTCCGGTAGAGGGGCAGGCGCTGCGACTGGAAATAGGGGCCGTGGGCACCGCCGATATCCGGCCCCTCGTCCCACTCGATGCCCAGCCAGCGAAGGCTCTGCATGATGGCGTCGACGGAGGTCTCGACGAGGCGGTTGCGGTCGGTGTCTTCGATTCGAAGCAGGAACTGGCCCCCGTTGGCACGCGCGAAGGCCCAGCTGAAGAGGGCGGAGCGGATATTTCCCACGTGTGGGTCGCCGGTGGGGCTCGGCGCGTAGCGGGTCCGGACGGTCACGAATCGCCCTCGGTGCGCTCCGCGGGGACGCTCAAGAAGTAGGGCTCTGCAGCAGTCGTCGCGCGCATATCGCGGAGCGGGCCGACGAAGTCCAGTGGAAGTTCCGCAGTCACGGTGAGGAAGCCGCCCTCGGGATGAGGGACTTCGATCCTCCAGGCGTGGAGGAGCTGGCGCCCGTCGCTGTTGCCGCGCCCGTAGGTGCGATCGAAGGTTACGGGCGTGTTGATGGCGGCGAGGTGAACACGGATCTGGTGGGTACGACCGCTTTCGGGCTTCACGAGCAGGAAGGCGCGAGCGTCATCGTGGGCGAGCATTTCGTAGCCGGTGCGGGCCTCGCGGCCCTGTTTCGCGACCGCCATTTTCGTGCGGTCGCCCGGGTGCCTGCCAATGGCTGCGTCGATGACGGCGCGCTCGCGGCTGGGGATGCCGTCGACAACGGCGAGGTAGCTTTTCTTAGTGGTGCGCGCTTCGAAGGCGGCGCTCAGGGTGGCCTGGGCGCGGGGGGTTTTGGCGAGCAGCAGCACGCCCGAGGTGTCTTTATCGAGGCGGTGGACGATACCAGGGCGTTCGGCATCGAAGGCACCCGCGGCTTCGCCGAGGCGTTCGACGAACCAGTTGGCGACGCTGGGACCTGTGTCGCCGGGGGCACCGTGGACGGCGAGACCCGCGGGCTTGTCGATCGCGAGCATTACGCCATCTTCGTAGAGCACGCCGAGGGTGAGGCCGGTGGGGATCACGCTGTGGTCCACCACTGGCAGTTCGAGGCAGAGGAGGTCGCCGACCTGTACCTGGCCAGACTTTCGCACTACCGAACCATTCACCTGCACGAAGCCATCGGCGATGAGTCTTTGGACGCGAGCGCGGCTAAGATCGGGAATGGCGGCAGCGATCACGGCGTCGATGCGGCCCGGCTGTTCGGCTGTTAGTTCTCGGGCGCCGGTGGTCGCGAAGGTTCCTGAAGCATTGCCCATAGAAGTAAGAGTACACCGATAGTGATTGCCGAATCGGCGAAGTTGAAGGCGGGCCAGTGGGGGACCTTAAGGAAATCCACCACACGGCCGTTGGCGACCCGATCGATGAGGTTGCCGACGGCGCCTCCGAGCATGAGGGCGAGGCCGGCGCGCATCAATGGATGGGCGAAGCCGGGGTTGAAGAGATAGATGAAGATTGCGGCCATGCCCATGATGCTCGTGACGACGAGGAGGGGACCGGCGTTCTGGAGGATGCCGAAGGCCGCGCCGCTGTTGGTGACGTGAACGATCTCGAAGATGCCGCCGAGTTCCCAGGAGTCACCGCGGTCCAGCCGCTGGCGGATGAACCACTTGGCGAGCTGGTCCAGGGCCACGACGCCCGCCGCCAGGAATAGGAACCAGCCGTCGCGGGGGCGCAACTGATGGCGGGAACGGGATGGCGGAAGTTCCTTCGCCGTGGCGTCTTGCATGCGAACATCATAGCGAACGAAGGCGTTCAGGCTGGGTAGCCGTAGGGAACCGTTAAGGATTCTTCCTTGCGGCGAGGAAAGCCTTCCCGATACGCTGAAGCGCAGGAGTGGATGATGCTCAGGAGACTTCGCGAAATGACGGCACCGACGATTAAAGAGATGCGACCGGATGGGAAGCTGCGCCTGCCCCCGGGACAGAAGCTGACTACCGGCTGGCCCGTCCTGCACTACGGGAGCGTGCCGCGGATAGAGTTGGAGAGTTGGAAGTTCCACGTCTGGGGCCTGGTGGAAGAGGAAAAGAGCTTCAACTGGGAGCAGTTCAACGCCCTTGGCAGCGAAAAGGACGTGAGCGACATCCACTGCGTGACCACCTGGAGCAAGTACGACAACGAGTGGGAGGGGGTGCCGTTCCGCGCGCTCTACGAAACGTTGCAGGTGAAGCCAGAGGCGAAGTTCGCGATGCTCCACAGCTACGGGGGCTACACGACGAACGTGCCGCTGGGGGATCTGCTGCGCGAGGGGGTGATCTTCGCTCGCAAGCATAACGGAGAAGAATTGACGCAGGAGCACGGCTGGCCAATCCGGCTGGTGGTGCCGCACCTGTACTTTTGGAAGAGCGCGAAATGGGTTGGGGGCATCCAGTTCCTGGACCGCGACCGCCCGGGGTTTTGGGAGACGTACGGCTACCACATCTATGGTGATCCGTGGCGGGAAGAGCGGTATAGCTAGCGGCCGGCTGCGAGAGTGCGCTGTTGGAGCGGCCCGTTACCGGGCGCTTGCGCCGACCCAGACGACGTCCGCAGTTAGGCGGCCCGTGGTGCGGTCCACGCCGCCCTGGATGACAACGGCGTGGCCGACCGCGGCGGTCCCGGTGCGGATGCGCTCGACGGTGAGGTCTGCGCCAGGCCCGATCACGATGCGCGTTTGGGCGGTCAGCAGGACCTGTGCCGGTCCGCGGTCGGTCTGAACTCGGAGGACGTTGCCTTCACGCGAGAGAATGACGCCCGCTACGCCAGAGAGCCCCAGCCGCGAGCCTACGGGAGCGCTGGAGAGCGGCACGGCGGTCAGCGTGAACTCCCCTTTGGGGCTGCCGACTTCGTGGGAGACAGTCACGCGGCGACCGACCAAAGCCTCGTTCGCACTGAGCAGTTCGGCGAGCGACCCAGCGGCCA
>JBDSEP010000066.1:0-4108 GCA_039919985.1 Tepidiformaceae bacterium
CGAGGAGCTTGTTCATGTTCGACGCGATCATCGTCGGGGCGCGCTGCGCCGGGTCACCTACCGGCATGCTGCTCGCTCGCAAAGGCCACTCCGTGCTGGTGGTGGATAAGGCGACGTTTCCGAGCGATACGCTCTCGACTCATTTCATCACCTCGGAGGGGGTGAAGTCCCTGGCCGAGTGGGGCCTTCTGGAGCGCGTGATGGAGACCGGGTGCCCGCCAATCCCGGAGATGCAGATTTCGTGGGCTGGCGTTTCGATGCCCAGCCTGGCGGACCCGCAGTTTCCCGGCATCTGCCCGCGCCGCACCGTGCTCGATGCCATCCTCGTGGATGCGGCGCGTGGAGCGGGAGCAGAAGTGCGCGAGGCGTTCAGCTTCGATGACCTGCTCGTGGAGGACGGCGTGGTGGTGGGGATTCGAGGCCATAACCGTGGCGGCGAAGTGGTCGAAGAGCGCGCAAGGATCGTGGTCGGTGCAGATGGCAGCCATTCGCGGGTGGCGGAGAAGGCGGCCGCTGCGGAATACAACCAGTTCCCGAGCGCGACGTGCGGCTACTACTCCTACTGGTCCGATTTCGAGGGGCCGGGGATGGAGGTATGGGTGCAGGATGGCTTCGGGATCTTCAGCTTCAAGACGCACAACGGTCTGACCTGCGCCGGCATCGAATGGCCGAAGGCCCGCTTCGAAGAGGCCCGCAAGGATATCGAAGGGAGCATGATGGCGACCTTCGAGAAGATTCCCGGATTGGGCGAGCGCGCGCGGAAGGCGAAGCGGGTGGACAAGTATTACGGCAGCGGCGGAGAGGCGAGCTACTATCGCAAGCCGTTTGGGCCGGGGTGGGCGCTGGTCGGCGATTCCGGCTACCTCAAGGACCCGCTCATGGGGCAGGGCATCACGGACGCCTTCCGGGACGCGAACCTCGTGGCGGCTGCTATCGATGCCGGGCTGACAGGTCGTCAGCCGATGGACGGGGCGCTGGCAACCTACGAGACCGCGCGCAACGATGCGACGGCGATGATCTACCAGATCACGAATCTGATCACGGGGGAGCTGAAGCCCGCTCCAGAGGTGGTGCAGATGATCCTGGTGGGCATGCAGGCGATGGCCCCCGCCGTCTCGGCGTGAGTTAGACAGAGGGTGCGGGCTACCCGGAGAATGGCGGCATGTCTCGCCCACGCTGCCTCTGGTGCACGGAGCCGCCGTTCGAAGATACCGCCGTGCTCAAGTGGCGCGGCGAAGAGCGAGAACGGCTGACCGTGCCACTCTGCCGTAAGCATCTGGGCCGCCTCAAAGAAGCTGGCCCGAAGGGCAAAGAGACGAAGGGGTGGTTTTACAAAGTGGGCTGGTGGTAGCGGCTGCCCGGCGCTCGCTGCGAGAGTGGCGAGCGAGAGCGCTCCTCGGCGGTCACTGCCGTAGCATGAAGGGGTGACAGCAAGCGAGACCACGGCCGCCGAGTTGGAGATCGCGGTTCGGTTGGCGGAGATGGCGCAGACGAGCGAGGTGCTGTTCCAGGCCTCGGACCTCGCCGGGATTCTTCAAGGGCTCGCGGCGAGGGCTCAAACGGTGACCGGCGCGGATTACGCGGCCATCTCCACCTTCGATGAGGAGGGGAAGCTCACGCGCTTCATCTATACCGGCATGGGCGAGGAGCAGGCGCGACGGCTGGGAAGTCCACCTGCGGGTAACGGCCTGCTGGGCGAACTGGCGCGCCACTCCAGGCCAATGCGCCTCGAGCGGCTGCGAGAGCACACCGCTTCGTCCGGTTGGCCCCCCGCTCACCCGGACATGGACGCCTTCCTAGGAGTGCCGATTCGCGCCGGGGGGCGAACCATCGGTTCGCTCTACATGACGCGCTCTCCGGGCCGGCCGCCGTTCGACCAAACGGATGAAGCGGCAGCGTCGGTGCTCAGTCTGCAGGCTGCTGTGAGCGTGGCCTCGGCGATGCACCGCGAGCGCAGCGGGCGAGTCTCGCTGCTGGAAGAGCGTGTGCGCATCGCCCACGACCTGCACGATGGCACAATCCAGACGCTCTACGCCCTCGGCCTGGAACTGGATTCCGCCTCCGATTCGACGAGCGTGGCGGAGTTGAGCGGCGCGGTGCGGACGAGCGTGGGCCGCATCAATGACCTTATTTCGGATATTCGCGGCTACATCACGATGTTGGAAGCGGAAACGCCGCTCGCTCAGCCGGAGCTTACCCGCGACATCGCCTTTATCATCCGCCAGCTCGTCCCGCCCGGCACCGATACTGTGGTGAACATCACGGCCGCGGCCTTACAGGAGCTGACTTCGCGCGACTCGGAAGACCTGCTGTACATCGCGCGGGAAGCGTTGAGCAACGCTGTGCGCCACGGATTACCGACGAAGGTGGCGGTCGATTTGAGGCAGACCGCGGACTCGACCTCGCTGACCGTGCAGGACAATGGCGTGGGATTCGACCAGGCGACAGCCCGCACCGGTCTCGGCACGGTGACCATGCGCACCCGAGCAGAGCGGCTAAGCGCGGAACTGTCGATTCTCGGGATCCCGGGGATGGGCACCACCGTGCGGGTTTCGCTGCCGCGGCGAAGCGAAGAAGGGGGCGAATGATGACTGGGAGCGAACTAATCCATGTGCTCCTCGCGGACGACCACGACATTGTGCGTGCTGGACTGAAAGCTGCTCTGCGCGGTCACCCGGAGTTTTCCGTGGTGGGCGAGGCGCGAGATGGCAAGGAGGCGGTGCGCGAGGCTACGCGGCTGAAGCCGGAACTGGCGGTGCTCGATGTACGCATGCCGGGCCTCACGGGGATCGAGGCCTGCCGCGAGATTCGGGCCGCATCGCCAGCCACCAACGTGCTGATGCTCACCTCTTACGCTGACGAGAAGGCGGTGATGGCCGCGATCGTCGCTGGGGCGAGCGGCTTCATGTTGAAGGATGCACGGGCGGCGGAGCTCATCGACGCGATGAGGCTCGTTGGTGGCGGCGGCAAGACGTTGGACCCGGCGAGTTCGGCGGCGGTGATCGAGCAGATCCGCCGCGGAAATGTGCAGAGCGATGAGGACCGACAGGCCGAGCAGCTGAGCGAACGCGAACTGCAGGTGCTCGAACATATCGCCGAGGGGATGACGAACCGGGAGATCGGCGAGGCGATGTTCCTTTCGGAGAAGACGGTGAAGCACCACGTGAGCGACATCCTGAGCAAGCTGGGCTTGACTCGACGCGTTGAAGCGGCCACCTTTGCCATCCGGCGAGGTGCCAATCGCCCCCCGGAGAGCTGATTCCAGCGGCGACGCTCGCGCCAGGAGGCCCACCACCGTGGATATTGAATTCGTCCAGGCGGACCCGGCGGTCCACGGGCCGGCGTTCCTCGCGCTGTTCGAGCATGGTCCGGAGGATGCGGGGCACCCCGAGCGCTTGATGGCGACCCGCCAGCACGACCTGTGGGTGGCGATGGACCATGGGGTGTTGGTCGGCGGCGTGCTCTGCAGCGAGACGCTAGCCCATGGCAAGAGCCTTGGCGGCGTGGAGAACCTGGTGGTGGCGCCCACCCATACAGGGCGTGGCATTGGCCGGAGGCTGGTGGCGATGGCCGAACAGCACTACCGCCAGCGCGGCCTCGCGGGCATGCAACTCACCGTCCGCGCCGATAACGCCCCCGCGCGCACACTCTACGATTCGCTTGGCTACCAGATTGTGGAGCGCCGAGTGCGGCTCTGGAAGGAGTTTACGCAGGAGATGGCCGAACCAGACCTGAACGCCAACAAGCAAGCGGTCATCCGCTGGACCGAGGATGTCTGGAATGAGGGCCACCTCGAACGGGTGGCCGAGTTGGTGAGCGACCGCTGCATCCGCCACGACCCGGGCAAGCCAGCGCGCCGCATGAGCATCGCCGAGAACGTTGAGCGCATCGCCGCCTTCCGCAAACAGGTGCCAGACCTTCACTTCACGAACGACGACCTGGTGGCCGAGGGCGACCGCGTGGTGGCCCGCTTCAGCATGTCCGGGACGGACCCCGAGAAGAGGGAACCGTTCGCCTTCAGCGGAATCGAGATCTTCCGCGTGCAGGCCGGGCGCATTGTGGAGACGTGGTCCAGCGAGACGGCTCCCGGTCCGTGGCAGGATTCGCC
>JBDSEP010000068.1:0-5141 GCA_039919985.1 Tepidiformaceae bacterium
ACCAGACGTCCGCTCGGACTCGTGATCGCCGCCGTCCCGCTCCGGGAGGACCCGCGCGACGCCCTCGTGAGCCGCAATCGCATGTCCTTTCGGGGATTACCCAGCGGAGCCCGCGTGGGCACCAGCAGCGCTCGCCGCACCGCGCAACTGCGTGCCATCCGACCCGACATCGAGATCGTCCCAATCCGCGGAAACGTCGATACCCGCATCGCGAAGGTGGACGCCGGCGAATACGACGCCGCGGTTCTCGCGCTCGCAGGGCTGAAACGCCTCGGCCTGGAACATCGCGCGACCTACATCTTCGGGTTCGAAGGGATGCTGCCGGCGCCGGCACAGGGCGTGCTGGCGATCGAATGCCGTACAGACGACGCCCGCGTCCGGCTCCTCCTCGAATCCCTCGACGACCCCGCGCTTCGCCAAACGGTGACCGCCGAACGCGCCTTTCTCGCCGCCATTGAGGGCGGCTGCAGCTTTCCTGCCGGTGCCTACGCCGAACGCTTCGGTTCCACGCTCAAGCTGCACGGGCTCGTCGCCAACGGAGGGCGAATCTTCCGCTCCAAGATGGCCGGCTCGGCGGAGACATCCGCAGCCCTCGGCCAGACGCTCGCACGCGAACTGATGGCCCTCGCCGGACTCTAGCGCTCATACTGCCTCGATGACCGGCACCGCGCGCGAACTCGAATTGCAGTTCTTTCAGAACCTCAACGCTGCGGTCGAACCGTGGATCAAGGCGGGTTTAGGCTCGCCAGGCCTTCTACCGGTTGGCCTCGTGGTGGTCGAGACCATCGGACGTAAATCCCACACCCCTCGCCGAACCCCACTGGCGGGGGTGCTTTTCGAAGAACGGCTGATTGTCAGCACTGTGCGCGGCACCCGCTCCCAGTGGGTCCGCAATGCCCTGGCAACCCCGGAGGTGCGCTACTGGCTTGCGGGCAACGAGCAGCTAGGCACCGCTCTAGTCCTCGCGACCGGTCTCGACCAGCCGCCCGACTCCTACTCGCCCCTCTTCACTCGACTGCTAAGGGGTCCGCTCGCCGCCGCGGTGGCCCTGGACTGGGCCTTCGCCATCATCACTCCGCTCAATGCCGACCCGTTCTCCAACTAATTTCTCGGTGTATGCCGTTACTCGGGCCGGAACTCGCGCTTGAAGAGCAGAATGGTGACCAGGAAGAAGAACAGCGCCGTCCCCGCGAGGATGTAGAGGTCCTCGGGCTTCCGCAGGGTGCCGCGCAACATAACGTCTTGCATCGTCCTGATCGCATAAGTGGAAGGCAGGGCGTACGACACGGCCCGGATCGGCCAGGCGATGCGGTCGATCGAGAACACAAACCCGCTGAAGAAGATCGACCCCAGCAGGATCAGCATCGAGATCTGCGCGGCCTGCTGCTCGCTTGAAGAAATCATCGAAATAAAGAAGCCCACTCCAAGCGCCGTCGCGATCAGCAATCCCAGGGCAACCGCCACCAGCGCGTACGAACCGAAGACGGGCACATCGAGCAGGACAACGGTGAGCGCGACGAGCACCGCACCTGCCACCGCGCAGAGCGTGCCGTAGGAAAGGTAGTTACCGATTACCACTTCGGAAGGTCGCACCGGCGAAGTCCGCAGCAGGTCCATCAGGCCGATCAGGCGGATCCGCGCCATGCTCAGTGCGCCAAGCGTGATCGCGAGATGCTGTAACAATAACGCCAACACCGCCGGTGCGTAGAAGCCGGTAAACGTGGGCACGAACGGCGCCACGTTCTCCAGCCGCAGCTGGAACGGTGCGCTCAACACCTCCGGGGGAATCGTCTGGATATCCTTCGCTGTCTGTTCGATTGTCGTGAGCGTGGAGTTGATATCATCGAGGTCGCTGAGACTGAATCCGCCGCTCGTCCCATTGAGCTGGTTGTCCAGCTTCGTGACCGTGACGTTCAAGTCTTTCACCAGTTGGTCCAGTCGCTTCGTTTGCTCGGCCGCATTGCCGAAGCCTGGGATGACGAATTTAACGCTGCGCGCCGCCGTATCGGCAGCCGTCGCTGCCGCGCCCAGCGGCTCGAGGATGCGCTTCACGTCCGAAACCTGCGTCCGCGCCGACTGCAGGTTCCCCTGGTTCGCCCGCAACGAATTGAGCACTGGCCGCGCTTCGTTCAGTACCTTCAGTACGTCCGCCACGGAGGCCTGTGCCTCCGCGATCGCCTTCGCAATCGTGCGCTGGTTCAACTCCGCCACCTGGTCCCCGAGGTACGCCTTTGCGTAGCTCTTCGTCACAGGGTCGATCTCGTTGGTGAGGATCTGGATGGGGATATGCTCGCCCCGGCGGATCACCGCAATCGGGTCCGGTGGAAGTACCGCAACCACGTCGGCGTGTCCCTTTTCCAGTTCTCGGCGCGCCTGCGCGAGGTCTGACGTTTCGCCGACCACCTCGATATGGGCGTTCAGCTCTTCCGGCAACGGCTGGATTTCGCCCTGGGCGTCCACTGGTCGCACCACGATCGTGCGTGGCCGCGGGCCCCCGATATCCACCCCCTGCCCAAAGGCCAGAAGGATCAGAAACGGCCCGACAATCAGCGTGAACATCAGCGCCGGCTGACGTACGATCTCCGCCATCCATTTACTGAAAAAGGCCAGCGTCCTCGTCAGCGAGCTGCTCACGGTCGCTGCACCAGTTCGATGAATACCTCGTCGAAGCTGGGCAGGTACGGCATCAGCGCGGTGAACTGCGTGCCCCGCCGGTGCAGCACTTCGGTCACTGCCGGCGTGGCTGTCGCCGCGTCGTCCACCATCAGGCGCAGCTTGTCCCGACCGTCCCAATCCACCTTCTTTACCTCAGGTAGCTCCCACAGCGCCACCACGTCTTCTCGTGTGTAGGTTCCGCCCTCAACGGCGATTACTTCACCGCCCAGCGCCGACCGTCGAATCTCCTGCGGTGTGCCCACCGCGATCAACGACCCACCGTTGAGAATGCCCACCTGGTCGCAATACTCTGCCTCATCGATGTGCTGGGTTGTAACGAAGACTGTGCTTCCCTCGTTCCTCAGCTGCCTCAGGTAGTCCCAAACCTTCGCGCGCAAAATCGGGTCCAGCCCGCTCGTCGGTTCGTCCACGAAGACCAGGCCTGGCTTGTGAAACAGCGCACACGCGATCGAAAGTCGGCGTTGCATACCGCCCGAGATATTCTTCGCCAGCCGCTTTCGAGCGTCCCAGATTTCTAGGAAAGTGAGTACCTCCCGGATGCGTCGCTTCCGTTGCAGAAACCCGATACCGTAGAGGCTGGCAACGAACTTCGCGTTCTCCTGGACGGTCAGCGTTGGGTAGAGGAAGAATCCTTGGGGCGCGTAGCCGATGCCCGCGCGCTCGCGCGCCGTGAACTTCGCTGGGTCCACTCCGCGCACTGCAGCTCTCCCCGAAGTGGGCGAAACCAGGCCCACCAACATCTTCACGAGTGTGGTCTTCCCACAGCCGCTGGGCCCGATCAGACCGAAGATCTGTCCCCCTCGCACTTCGAACGAAAGGTCGTTTACCACAAGGTGCTCGCCGAAAGACTTGGACACGCCCTCCAGCGAGACCATCGGCGCGCCCCACAACTCGTCGGCGGCAGTTCGCCCCGCGGTTATTGGCGGATCTTCGACCGGGGGAGGGGTGGAAACCATTGCGGGAACGTTATCGGCGAACCCGTTGCATGCGCGGATAATCCCCACCCCCCGTCTTGCAGGCCCGTTGCACTTGCACGACTAGCTTCACGAGCCTGCGCTGCACCGGTTAGCCTCTCCAATGCTCCTGGGCTACGGTGGACTTCGTGCCCTTCGAATCGCGCTTACCCGCCCTGCTGCTCCTGTTCTCAGCCCTGCTCACGGTCGCCGCTTGCGGGTCCGATGCGCCCGATGCGCCTGCGAACTCAGCTCCCACGATCGCCTCTGGTCAAGGTGGGGCCTACGTCCGCGACGCCGAAAACCAGCGCGCCGCCGTTCCAACGCCGTCCGAGGCCAGGACCCCTACGCCGACCGCGCCCGCCACTCCGCGCCCGTTCGGACTCGGCCTTCCGCCGCCGCCCGTCACGGCCGCCGCTGCCCTCGTCACCGATGAAGACACCGGCGTGGTGCTTTTCGAACTCAACCCTAACCTCCGCCTCGCTCCGGCTAGCCTCACCAAGGTCGCCACTGCCGTCGTCGTGCTCGAATCGCTGGACCTGGAACGCGAAGTCGAGGCGAACCCAGACCTCGTGCGGGAGTGGCTAAACGACAGCTCCACCATGGGTCTCGAGCCAGGCGATCGATTCACCGTGCGCGAGCTGCTGTACGGCCTGTTGCTCCTCTCCGGGAACGACGCCGCGGAGGCCCTGGCGCTGGCCACGTCCAGCAGCGAGGAGCAGTTCGTGAGTCGCCTGAACGGCCTCGCCGCTCGCCTGCGCCTTCGAGACACCCATTTCAGCGACGAGCACGGCCTGGGCGGCCCTGATCACTTCAGCTCCGCCGCCGACCTCGCGCTCCTTACCCGCTACGCCATGAGCTTCCCGGTGTTTCGCCAGATCGTCGGCACTGAGGAGCATCTCGCCGTGGGGAGCCGGTCGCTCCCGCTCTATAACCTCAACCCCCTGCTCGGCTACACGCCGGGCGTGGACGGCGTGAAGACTGGCTACACCGAGGAAGCGGGACGAACGTTCATCGCCACCGCCACGCGCAGTGGACGCCACATCTCCGTCGTTCTGCTCAACGCTCCCCTCCGCACCCCCGAAGCGATCGCCCTCATCGAGTGGGCGTTCGCCAACTTCGCTAGCTGAAAGCCGGGGCCGGGCCGGTTCGAGCGGTTCGAGTCATTGCAACGGTTCGACTAAGGCGTAGCTGTCCCCGCGCTCGCTCCGCCAGCGCCCGAGGCGGACGGTACGGCGGTGGGCGAGACCGGCACTGTATTTGCCGTCGCCTCAGGAGTCTGCCCGGGCGGCGCAGTTGCTGATGCCGCCACGCTCGGCTTAGCCGTTGGCTGGCTCGTCGGTGGGCTCGCGGTTCTGGAAGAGGAGGGTGTGATGCTGCCACCTGGGGACGCCGATGGACTCGCCGAGGCTTCCGGTGAGGGAGATTCCGTGGCCGCTGGGGCCACGTAAACTCCGCCGCAGGCCGGGATCCCGCGCTGCCCCGCCAGCTTCATCGCCAGGTCCTTCTTGA
>JBDSEP010000087.1:0-4316 GCA_039919985.1 Tepidiformaceae bacterium
GGCAGGCAAGCTGGCGAAGACTGATCGCGCCAGCGAAAGCGCCTGGTCCCTATTGCAGATGGCGCCATCGACTTGCGCTCGGCGAATCGATGTTAGGACAGCCCCCAGCAAGCGTCCACCGGAAAGGCCGAGCTCCGCGATCAGATCATCACCGGTTATTAACGGAGGCTCGCCCTCTTCGTTCGCCGCCCACGCCCGTGCCACCACGTAGTTCACGAAGTTGCAGTGGCGCCGAAAGTGTTCGCGTGTGTAGAGCGGGCCGCGCGTGGCCATCCCATCGCAGAGGTTCACGAGCATCAGCGGCAGCACGTGGCCGTCCAGGTCCGCCACGAACTTGCGTACCGCCCGGTCGCTCGGCGGCCAATTGATAATCAGCTCGCGCGGGCGGAGGTGGTAGCGGATCAGCCGCGAGACGAAGAGCGTTGCTTCCGGGCCGAGGCCCCACAGCGGCAACCGTTCGATCATCATCTCCGCTCCTCGAGGGCCGTGCCGCGGGAAGCGCAGCCGACCCTCTATCTGCGTCGCGGTCGCAGGCTTCGCGACGTCGTGCAGCAGGCA
Source organism: Tepidiformaceae bacterium (assembly GCA_039919985.1). Taxonomy (GTDB): domain Bacteria; phylum Chloroflexota; class Dehalococcoidia; order Tepidiformales; family Tepidiformaceae; genus PNKC01. Next base: position 559 of record JBDSEP010000087.1, read on the forward strand.
GCCGAGGCGCGCGAGTTCGAGCAGTGACATTCCCTCGATCTCACCGCCGAGGCTCGTTTCAATCTCCACCCAGGCGAGCGCCGCGCGCAGCTCACGGTTCTCCTCGCTGTCGCTGAGTACGAGGTCCAGCGCGCCCACCGCCGCCAGGTTGTGTTGGAGCACGTCGAAGTAGTGCAACTCCGGTTGCACAAACCCCCGACCGGCCTCGAGTTCCGGGAGCACGCCGGTCAGCTCGCCCGCTTCATCCAGCGCACGAAGTGCAGGCAGGCAAGGGTTGCTCCGGAGGGCTGCGAAAAACCCGGCGGCGGAGGTCACTGCCTCCGCCAGCCGGGCTCTGCGGGAGTGGGCTCTGTCAGGGGAATCAGGGCTGACTGCCGACTGCGGCGGCCACCTGCGCGCGCGGATGGGCCTTGTCGTACTCCACCCGCTTCTGGTTATCCGTGAGGTGCGTGTAGATCTGGGTGGTCGAGATGCTGGCGTGTCCAAGGGCGTCCTGCACATTACGCAATGGCATACCACCAGAGAGCATGTGCGTGGCGTAGGTGTGCCTCAGGGTGTGCGGGGTGATCGCCTTGTCGAGCTTCGCCTCGCGTGCGTAGTTCTTCAGGATCAGCCAGAAGCCTTGCCGCGTGAGCCGCTCGCCGCGGCGATTTACGAACAGCGCCGGCTCCCGGCGATTCCGCACCAGCCGCGGCCGAACGTGGAAGATGTATTGCCGCAACTCGTCCACCGGTCGCTGGTGCAGCGGAAGCACGCGCTCGCGCTCACCCTTGCCCAGGCAGCGCACCGTCACCGGGTCGCTCTCCAGCGCAATGTCGGCGACATCGAGCGAGACGAGTTCGGTGACGCGCAGGCCAGTGGCGTAGAGCAGTTCGAGCATCGCCTTATCGCGCCGGGATTCGGGGGTGTTGCGCCGCCCAGGCTGCTCCAGCAGTTCATCAACTTCGCTCACACTTAGCGCCCGCGGGAGCGATTTGCCCACCTGCGGAGACTTCAACTGCTCCGTCGGGTCGCTACCGACTGCCCCCTCCGCCGAAAGGAAGCCGAAGAACGACTTCACAGCGGCAACCTTGCGGGCCACCGTGGCATCCTTGTAGCCCTTCTCGCGCAGGCTCTCCACGTAACGTAGCAACGTCTCTCCGTTGATTGCGGTGAGGTCCGGGTTCGCCGTCTCACCGCCGCCCGAGACGAACTTCAGGAACTGAGCGAGGTCATTCCGGTAGGCGGCAATGGTGTTGTTGGAAGCGTTCTTCTCGACGGCGAGAAAGTTCAGGAACTGGGCGATTGGATCGTCCATGGGGGCGGGTACCTCGGTCATAATCAGCGGTCAGGGGCCGGTCGGCGGGCGCAATCATAGGGTCGGCCGTCGGCGGGTGTCCACCGGTAAAACCGTCTTTTGTGTGAAGATCCCGCGCCCTCGAGTGATTGCGAACCAGAATATCCACCGACCATCCCGGCCACCGCAACGGCGCGATGGAATCCATCAAAAGCCAGCCCCTGCGCAACATAAGCGCGCCCACCGTCTCTCATCAACAGCCTACGCGCCATCAGCGCGTCTTCGGCGAGCGGGGCGAACTAGCTGCTACCATGCGCGACGGCAATCAACTGTCAGCAGGTGCAACGGTGATCGGTTTCGAACTTTCGGAAGAAGAGAAGATGGTCCAGCAGGTGGCGCACGAGTTCGCGAAAAAAGAGATTCGGCCCGTTGCCTCCTACTACGACGAGCGCGAAGAGACCCCCTACGACGTGATTAAGAAGGCCGCCGCCATCGGCTTCGGAATCTCCCGAGATGGCGGCCTGACCGACGACACCTCCGCGCTCATCCCCTGCATTCTCGCCGAGGAGCTCTCCTGGGGCTGCGCCGGCATTGCTCTCGCGATCAACTCTTCCGGCCTGGCGGCCGCCGCGATTTCCGCCACCGGCTCCGCGGAGCAGCGCGCCCACTGGCTCCCTCAGATCGCCTCCGATGGCAACGAGGTCCACCTCGGTGCAATGTGTCTCACGGAGCCCGACGCCGGTTCGGACGTAGCAAACATCCAGACCACCGCCGTGCGAGATGGCGACGACTACGTCTTGAATGGCGAGAAGCAGTTCATCACCAACGGCGGCATTGCCGATCTGCACGTCGTCTTCGCTACCGAAGACCGCAGCAAAGGCTGGGCGGGCCTCGGCGCCTACGTAATCCCCAGGGGCACACCCGGCCTCTCCGAAGGCACCGTCTGGAAGAAGATGGGCATTCGCGCCTCACACACCTCGAATGTGGTCCTCAGCGACTGTCGCGTTCCTGCCGCGAACAAGCTCGGCGCGGCGCGAGAGGCTGGCGGCAGCGGTGGGCCGGGCGCCCTCGGCGCCCTCGCCACACTTGAGCGCACCCGCCCCGTTGTTGGCGCGTATGCCCTCGGCATCGGTCGGGCGGCCTACGAGTACGCCCTCGACTACGCCAAAGGGCGCGTCCAGTTCGGCAAGCCGATCATCAAGAACCAGGCGATCAGCTTCATGCTCGCCGATATGGCGATGGCTGTGGATTCGGCGAGGCTGATGGTCTGGCGGGCCGCCTGGATGGCCGGTGCTAACGCCCCCTACTTGCAGGCGGAAGGCTCGATGGCCAAGTGCTTCGCGAGCGACATGGCCATGAAAGTCACCGTCGACGCTGTGCAGGTGCTCGGTGGCCAGGGATTCATGCGCGATCACCCCACCGAAAAGTGGGTGCGCGACGCCAAGATCTTCCAGATCTTCGAAGGCACCAACCAGATTCAGAGACTCGTCATCGGGCGCGCCCTGGAAGCGCTCTCCCCGCGCGGCTAGGTCCCGCAGTAATGCGACATCGTTTCGCGCGGAGTACTCTTTCGCCACGCCGGCCCGGGTGGCCCACGGCAATCGAGGAGGCGTCGCATCCATGCCCAATGACCCCGTAGTGCTCTACGAAGAGCGCGATTCTCTCGCCATCATCACCCTCAACCGCCCGGAAAAGATGAACACGCTCACCGACACCGTAATCCAGGGGGTGGCGGACGGGATAGACGCCGCTACCGCCTCGAAGGCCGTCAACTCGGTGATCATCCGCGGCGCCGGGCGCACCTTCACCGCCGGCTACGATCTGAACCCCCGGCCCGCGGAGCGAGGAGCATCGGGATTTCGCCCGCGCTACGGCGCTGCGGACATCGAACACCGGCCCGGCGCCTGGGACCCCGTCCGGGACTACGCGATGATGGGCAACAACATGAAGCGCTTCATGAAGCTCTGGGAGTGCCCGAAGCCCGTGATCGCCGAACTGCACGGCTACGCGCTCGGTGGCGGCACGGACCTGCTCCTCTGCGCGGACCTCATCTTCATGGCCGAAGAGGCAATCATCGGCTACCCGCCATCCCGCGTTTACGGCACCCCAACCACCATGATGTGGGTCTACAAACTGGGCCTCGAACACGCCAAGCAGTTTCTCCTCTCCGGCGACCAGATCGACGCTGAGACAGCGCTGCGCATCGGGCTCGTCGCCAAAGTCTTCCCCCTCGACCGTCTGCGCGAAGAGACTGAGAAGTACGCCATGCGCTACCGCAACATCCCGGCGAACCAGCTGGCCCTCAACAAGATGCTGATCAACCAGGCCTACGAGAACATGGGCCTGCGCACGACGCAGATGTTCGGCACCTTCTTCGACGGCGTCACGCGCCACACGGAAGAGGCGTTCCGCTGGCGCGAAAGCTTCCAAGAGATTGGCTTCCGCGAGACCATCAGCCGCCGCGACGGGCCCTTTAGCGACT
>JBDSEP010000170.1:0-3512 GCA_039919985.1 Tepidiformaceae bacterium
TTGGGAGTCGCGAGGGATTGGCCGATTAACGAAAGGGCTTCGATGACCCCTTGAGGGTCGGGAGCCTCGCACAATGACCAGTCCCTGGAACCCCACCCAGTACGAGCGATTTCGCAATGAGCGCAGCCAACCATTCTTCGATCTCGTTGAGATGGTTCAGCCGGTACCAGGCGGCCTCGCGGTGGATCTCGGTTGCGGCACGGGCGAGCTGACGAAGATTCTCCACGAGAAGGTTCGAGCTCGCGAGACGGTAGGCATCGATAGCTCCGAGACGATGCTCGCCGGAAGCGCCGCGCACGCCGGCGACGGCCTTCGGTTCGAACGCGGCGACGTGACGAACTTCGCACCCCGTGCGCCACTCGACCTGCTCTTTTCGAACGCAGCGTTGCAATGGGTGAATGGGCACGAGACGCTCTTCCCGGCACTGCTGGCTACGCTGGCCGAAGGCGGCCAGGTCGCGATTCAGATGCCCGCGAACAACGACCACGCATCGCATCGCGTGGCCTTCGCCGTCGCCGCCGAAGAACCGTTCGCCAGCGCAATGGGTGGGTACCAGCGAGACTGGCCCGTCGGCGCGCCGGAATGGTACGCCGAACTGCTGGACCGCGCCGGATTTGGCGAACAATCGGTGCGGCTCCAGGTCTACGGCCACCACCTCGAGTCCCGCGACGGCGTGGTCGAGTGGGTGAAGGGCACGTTGCTCACCGACTTCGAAAAGCGACTCTCGTCCGAACTCTATGAGCGCTTCCTCGAACGTTATCGAGAACGCTTGATGCTCGAACTTGACGACTCGCGGCCATTTTTCTACGCCTTCAAGCGCGTGCTCATTTGGGGGCGGAAGGGCTAGCGACTTCGGTCTCGCTCGCGGTCATGCGATTCACGCCACTCCCCACTAGGCGCGGGGCAGCCCGAGGCCGCGCGTGGCGACGATGTTGCGCTGCACCTCGCTCGTGCCGCCGGCGATGGTGCTGGCGATAGTGGCGAGGTAGCTCGCGGAGGCCCGGCCCCGCATAGGTGCAGTCGCCGGGTCCGTTAGCTGGCCGTGCGTACCGCAGATCTTCATCGCCGTGCGGGCGATCTTCTGGCCCAGCTCGGTGTTGAAGAGCTTCGCTATTGAGGCTTCGTGGTTCGGCACTCGCCCTTCCGCCTGGATGGTGATCACGCGGTAGCTGAGCATCTTGGCAACCGCAGATTCGATCCAGCGGTCTGTGAACTCCGACTTCACCGCTTCGCCCGTGGTGACCACCGTGCCGTCCTCGCGGTGCTTCTTCCAGTAGCGCATGTAGTACTCCAGCGCCTGGCGCTGACCCACGGCGTTGCCGATGGAGCTGCGCTCGAAGTCCAGCGTGGTGGTGCCGATATACCATCCTCGGTTCACCTCGCCGAGGACGTTTCGGGCGGGCACGCGCACGTCTTCGAAGAAGACTTCGTTGAAGGCGTGCATGTTTCCCATGTTGATGAGCGGCCGGACCGTCACGCCCGGGCTCTTCATATCGAGCAGGAAGTAGGTGATGCCGCGGTGCTTCGGGGCGTCCGGGTCGGTGCGGGCGAGCATGAACATCCAGTCCGCGGTGTGCGCTCCAGAAGTCCAGATTTTCTGCCCGTTGAGCACGAAATCGTCGCCGTCGCGTATGGCGCGTGTTTGGAGGGAGGCGAGGTCCGAGCCGGAGCCCGGCTCGCTGTAGCCCTGGCACCACTGCACCTCGCCCGCGAGGATGCGCGAGAGATGCTCCTGCTTCTGCTCTTCGGAGCCGTGGATGATCAGCGTGGGCCCGATCATCGCCGTGCCCATGCCGCCAACGTTCATGGCGCGCGCTTCGGCAAACTCCTCGTTCAGGATGAACTGCTCCATCACGCCAAGCCCGGCGCCGCCGTACTCCTTGGGCCAGGCCGGGGCCACCCAGCCCTTGCTCGCCAGCTTCTGCCGCCACTCCTTCATATACGAGCCGCCAGCGCGTACCGCTTCCTGCGGCGAGACGTCTTCCGGCATCGCCTTCGGGCGTTCGTTGCTGAGGAATGTGCGCACTTCGCTGCGCCAGGCATCCTGGTTGGCGGTGTCGTTGAAGTCCATGAGGTTTCTCCGTTTGAGGGTTGGGGCTAAGCCGATGGCCGCACGGTAGCAAAACCACACTCTGACGTAAAGGGAAGGGTGTGAAGGCTAGATTGGCCGTCCGCGTTCCAGATGCATTCCAAAAGCGCGGGGCGCACAACGAAAGCATAAGAAACCTGTTGGATCGGCCGAATGTTAAGGGATTCGGGTGTACGGCTGGTGCCGATTTAGGTATGGTTTGGGGAATAGATAGGGACTTTCCCTCAGCGCGAGCCGAGCGAGAGAACGGAGAGAGACATGACACTGGCTTTATACGGAAAATCGAAACGACGTCAGCTAGTGCTGGTCGTCGCAGCACTGATAATGACGCTGGGCGCGCTAACCGCCGGATTGGCCATCCAATCGGCCAACGCTGGCGTCCCGACCTCTGGGAACAAGACCAACCTCATGGGCGGGGCAGACCTGTTTACGAACGTCCTGATCTCGAACAGCACCACTATTTCGTGTTCGGAGAACTCGGTTACTTCGTTCACAACCACGCTGTCGTTTGACTTGTCGGCCACGTCTCCCGCCGGCGCGTATTTTATACTTTATCTAGAAGCCAACGGTGGCGCAGACCCTGTCCCTTCTGGGAACGTTTCGAAGAATCAGATACAAGTGCCAGTAGGCGGACTCTCTGCCGGACACTATTCGATTCCGGTAACCTTGACGGTATCGCAGGCATTCACGCTGACCAAGGGTGGCATATTGGTCGTCATCGCTGACGACGTACTTGGAGACGAATTTAACGACAAGTCCAACTCCCTCAACTGCGCGGAAGCGACCAACCCGACCAACACACCCACTAATACTCCGACGAACACGCCAGTCCCCACCAACACTAACACTCCCACGAATACGCCTACTGCTACGAACACAAGCACCCCAACCAACACGCCCACTCGCACGAACACGCCTACCGCTACGAACACAAGCACCCCAACCAGTACGCCCACTCGCACCAACACGCCAACAGCGACGCCGACCGGGACATTGACGCCCACCGCCACGCCGACCAACACCCAGGTGCCGACGGCCCCGCCGACGAACACCCAGGTTCCGACGGCCACGCCGACGAACACCCAGTTGCCAACGGCAACGCCAACAAACACCCAGGTGCCTACCGCCACGCCGACGAACACTTCGGTGCCAACGGCAACGCCGACAAACACCCAGGTGGCGGCAGCCACGCCAACAAGCACGACGGTGCCTGGCGCTACCCCGACGTCAACCCCGACTCTGGTCGCGGGCCCGACGGCACCCGTGGTGTTGGCAACGGCCACCAATACTCCGGTCACGCCGAACACGGCAGTTCCGTCGACGCCTGCGCCGACGCAGCAGGCAAATGCGCCAGCGCCGATCACCCTGAGCACCGCCACCGCAGTACCGACGAAGAGCCTCGACGTGGTTGCAGGCGCGGCCT
>JBDSEP010000211.1:0-4328 GCA_039919985.1 Tepidiformaceae bacterium
TTCACCTACGCCGTGCCTCCGGAGATGACCGTTCTCCCCGGACAGGCTGTCTTCGTCCCGTTCGGTCCGCGCGTCTTGCAGGGAATCGTCCTTGGACTTCGCGATGACTCTGCCGTCGAGCAGGTGCGGGCCATTGCCGCCATCGCGGACCCTGCGCCCGTCCTCGACCAGCTTCACATCGAGCTCGTTCGCTGGCTGAGCGACACCTACCTCGCGCCCCTCTGGGACTGCGCCGCCGCCTGCCTGCCCACCGGTTATGGACAGAAGGCGGTAACCATGGTCTCCCCCGTCGAGATTCCGCCGCTGCTACCGATCCACCCTAAGGACGCGAAGATTCTGCAGTTCGTGGCGAGGCATGGGCGGTCCACCGTAGAGTCGATGCGCGAAGCCATCGGCCAGTTCTCGCTGCAAACGTTGGAGCGTCTGCAGCGAGATGGCTTGCTGACCGTGGCGCAAGGATTGGCGAATCCCACGGCGCGGCCCCGGTTCGAACGTCGTGTCCAGCTGGTGCGTCCGGCGACTGAAGCGTTTGCCGAGGCGGAGCTCCTCGCAGCGAAGAACCCCAAGTCTGTGCAAGCGCGCGTACTCAACCTTTTGGCGAAGGAGGACAACGTGGGCCTGGGAGCGATCAGGGAGCTTGGCGCTGGGCCCGCACATTTGGAGCGACTTGATGCCGGTGGCTGGATCCGGCGATACGAACAGCAGTTGGAACGGAACCCGCTCGCGGGCTACGCATTTAAGTCTCGTCCGCCGCTCGTGCTGAGTGAGGGCCAGCAGGCAGCGGCGGACCAAATAGCCGCGCGACCGGGCACCTACCTGCTGCACGGCGTCACCGGCTCCGGAAAGACCGAAGTCTACCTGGACCTCGTGCAACGCACGCTGGACTCAGGTAAGAGCGCGATAATCCTCGTCCCGGAGATTTCACTGACGCCGCAAGCTATCCGGCGCTATGGGGAGCGCTTCGGAGAGGCGCTGGCGGTCATTCACTCCTCGCTCGGCGCGGGCGAACTCTACGACGAATGGTTCCGAGTGCAGCGAGGCGAGGCGCGTGTGGTTATCGGATCGCGCAGCGCAGTGTTCGCCCCAATGAGGGCCGTCGGGCTGATTGTGCTGGATGAAGAGCACGAGTGGACCTACAAGCAGGTCGACCCCTCGCCGCGCTATCACGCTCGCGACGTTGCAGAGCAGATTTCCATCCGAACGGGGGCGACAGTTGTGCTGGGCAGCGCCACGCCGGACATCGTCACCTACCACCGTTCCGAGGTTGGCGAAATCGGACGAGTCGAGCTTCGTGATCGTCTCTCCCCCATGGGCGACGGGAGCACTCGCCTCGGTCAGATGGCCGCAGTGACAGTGGTGGACATGCGCGAGGAGCTGAAAGCCGGGAATCGTAGCGTCTTCAGCTTCTCTCTCGCCCGGGCGCTGAAGCAGGCGCTGGCGGACGGCGAGCAATCGATTCTTTTCGTCAATCGGCGGGGATCGGCGCGCTTCATGCTCTGCCGCGAGTGCGGCTATCTCCCACTCTGCCCCTCGTGCCAGGTGGCGATGAGCCTGGACCTGCGGGACGCGTTGCGGCCGATGCTCGCGTGCCACCATTGCGGACGCTCCAAGCGGCTCGAAGATTGCTGTCCGAAATGCGACAGTCGAAAATACCGGCCGTTTGGTGTGGGGACGCAACGGATCGAACTGGAGGCTCGGGAACGCTTCCCGGACGCCCGTGTGGCGCGTTGGGATGGCGACGTTTCGAACCGCAAGGGAAGCCACGAACGGATCATGAACGCCCTCGAGTGCGGCGAGATCGACATCCTCGTGGGCACCCAGATGCTGGCGAAGGGGCTCGATCTTCCCGCCATGACGGTGGTCGGGGTCGTCGACGCGGACGTAGGGCTCAGCCTGCCGGACTACCATGCCCACGAACGCAGCTTCCAGCTTCTGTCACAGGTGGCCGGGCGCGCCGGCCGTCGGGACCTGCCGGGGCACGTCTTCATCCAGACGTACGAGCCAACTGCATCTCCCATCGTCTCCGCCGCAAGGCACGATTACCGCGGGTTCTACGCGCGGGAGATTGCCCACCGCAGACGCGCCGGTTACCCGCCCTTCACACGGTTGGTGCGGCTTACGTTCCACCACCGCAGCCAGGAGCACGGCTTGCAGGAGGCGAGCCGCGTCGCCGGCGACCTGCGTCTGCAGCGCGACGCGGCGGGGCGAGCCGAGCCGGACGTCCTCGGGCCTACGGTGGCCTACATCGCCCGCCTGCGGGGCGACTACCGCTGGCAACTGCTCCTTCGGGGGCGGGAGCCGGCCGCGCTACTCTCGTCGGTTCGCCTGGGCACGGGCTGGAGCGTGGATGTGGACCCGGCGAGCCTTACCTGAACGCGGCCGCGCACGTTATATCTCGCGGTTACAGAGGAGTTGCAGAGCGTTTACGAGATCAGCCTAGCTTCGGAAGCGCGCGTCCCGCAGCGTACCGCCATGCGATCGGACTGGCGGCGGAGACCGAGCCGACTGGCCGGGTTGGGAGCCGCGCTCGCGCTACTGGGCGTGGCACTTGGCGCGAGCGTGGGTTTAGCAGGGGATCAGATCGGCCCCGAAAACCAATCTCCGCCCAGACTTTCGAACCTGACTCCGGAGGAGGCGGAGCGCTTCGCGCGCGCTTACGCCGTGCAACAACTCCGCCTCGCCCAACCACAGATGGCGGAATCTGCTCCCTTGCCGGGCGGCGCATCCAGTGAGCGTCGGCGCCCGCCCGCGGGGACCAGCGCAGACCGACCCTTCGCAACCATCGAGTCCCGTTTCCTCGCAAATGGCGACACCTCATCCTTGGGCACGCTGGCGCGCAGCACTCGGCGGGGCGCCGGAGCCTGGCTCTTCGTGCTCCGCGCGGGCGGCGTAGAGGTTCCAGAATGGGAAACGACGAACGCCGCCTACGAGGTGCAGGTACTCATCTCGGATAGCTCAGGTCGCGTCCTTCAGTCGGGCAGCACACTGCTTCCCGAGATTCGGCCGGAAACCGCAGCGGTTCACCGGTAGCAGAGGAGCGCATACTCCTATTGCCTTTGATCGCGCTCTGCTATCCTCGTGAGGCGACCGCGAACCGGTGACGGTGCCGCGGGAGGAGGCTGTGCAAGGCGATGGACCAGGAGATCAAACCGTGGAGCCGCGCCGCGCTCATCTTTCCTGGACAGGGTTCGCAGCACGTTGGTATGGGTGAGGCGCTCACCCGCGTTTCGAAGGCCGCACAGGCCGTTTTCCAGCGCGCCGATGAGGTACTCGAACGGAAGCTCTCCAGGCTCTGTTTCGAAGGTCCAGCCGAAGAGCTGGAATCGACAATCAACCAACAGCCAGCCAGCTTCGTGACCTCCATCGCTTACCTCGAGGCGCTGCGCGAACGTTGGGCGGACCGAAAGGTCGAACCCTACATGTACGCTGGCCACTCGATGGGTGAGTTCACTGCCGCTGTCGCGGCGGGTTCGCTGGAGTTCGAAGAGGGCCTGCTGCTCGTGAAGGAGCGAGGCCTGCTGATGGACCAGGCGAACACGGAATCGCCTGGGGGCATGGCCTCAATCCTGGGGTTGAGCGAGGAGAAGGTCGCGGAGATCTGCGCCGAGGCATCGAAAGAGGGCTACGTCGGCCTGGCGACCGCGAACTGCGAGGGCCAGAACGTGATTTCGGGCTACCTTAAGCCGCTAAAGCTGGCGATGGAGCTGGCGGAGAAGGCACGCGCCCGCAAGGTTGTGCGCTTGCCAATCACGATGGCCTCCCACTCCCCGCTGATGGCGAAGGCCAGCGAGGGGATGAATCGCCTTCTCCAGAAGCTCCCGATGCGCGACCCCGTTCGTCCCGTCGTAGGCAACGTCAACGCCGACCTCCTCACCACCAAGAACGAAGTCTATGTCGAATTGCGCGACCAGCTCACCCACGGCGTGCGCTGGCAGAAGTCAGTGGAGCGGATGCAGTCCGAGGGCATCGATCTTTTCATCGAAGCGGGCCCGAGCAACGTCCTCACCCGGCTCATTCGGCGCATCAATTATGACGTCAACAGCTTGAGCCTGAGCGATGAGAACGAGGGACTGCTGAGCGACGGCTTTCGCCTTGTCGAAGCGGCCGCCCGATGACCAGCCGAGTCGTCATCACCGGGGTTGGCGCGGTCACTGCTGTGGGCCACACCGCGGAAGAGACGTGGCAGGCGATGCTCGATGGCCGGAGCGGCATTGGCCCGATCACGCTCTTCGACCCCGAGCCCTACCCCGTACGCATCCAGGCCGAGGTCAAGGGTTTCGAACTGGGTGACCGAGTGGACGCCAAACAGCAGCGCCACATGAATCGCG
>JBDSEP010000246.1:0-4289 GCA_039919985.1 Tepidiformaceae bacterium
GTCAACTGCGTGAGGCCGGCGCGGACGAAGTCATCGTCGTTCTCGGGCATCGGGGCGACGAAATACAGCGTGGGATGCGCGGCCTTAATCTCGAGTGCCGGGTGATGTTCAACCCGCGCTTCCAAATCGGCCGAGCGAGTTCCCTTCGGATCGGCGCAAAGGCGGTCAATCGCGAGGCCGACTCAGTGATCATCACGAGCGTCGATCAGCCGCGGCCAGCAGCCTTCATCCGCTCCCTGGCAGCAGCGCACAGCCCGGAGCGAGCGGGCATCCGACCGATTCACAACGGGCATCACGGCCACCCGATCGTACTCTCCGGACGCCTCCGCGAAGAGATGATGGCGGTGACGGAAGAGGCGGGTGGGCTGCTCGCGATCGTCCGCGCCCACGCCGCCGAACTCGACGAACTGACGATGCCCGACGACCTGCTCGGCCTTGACATCAACACACCGGCCGAATACGAGGCCGCGTTGAAGCGCTTCGCCTTTGCCGGCTAGGTTCATGGGTGTGGAGAGAACTCCGCCGAACCGCCCGAAGGCCGTGATCTTCGACCTCGATCACGCCCTGCTCGATTCACGCAAAGCCTGGCAATACGCGGTTGAAGAGTCTGTCGCCGTCGCCTGTGGTCGGCGAATCGACGTCCGCCCCCTCTCCGACGAATACCATCGGCGCCCGTGGATCCACGCGCTCACTCTGCTCGTGCCGGACGCCGTGGAGCGCCAGCGGTGCGAGGAGTTGTGCGTGGAGGTTTCGCATCGCAGCGGGCTGAAGAAACTGCTCGTGCATGACCGCATGGGGGTCGCCCTGGACCAGGTGCGGGCCAGTTCGATCGAGATAGCCGCCGTCAGTCGCCAAGCACACGGATTGGCGCTCAAGCAGGCGCAGTCTACGGGGCTGGATCGCTTCCTGGCGGTGCTCGCCGCGACACCCCAGGGCACGCTCTACGATCCGAGTGCACGGCTTTCGCAGTGCGTGGCGTTCATGGAGCGCGAACCGGCGCACTGCGTTGTAGTCTCAGCGGAGCCGGACGTGCGTCGGGCAGCGTCGGCGGCGGGCTTCCCGCTGCTCTTTCCCGCGTGGAGCGGGGACTCGCCCGCTGGCGCTCTGGTGATCGGCGAGCCCGCCCAGATCCTCGCATCGCTCCTCTCGCTCTCCCTATGAGAGGGCGGATGTTAGCGGGCGATCGCAGCCGGCTCGACCAGCAAATGGCATCCGGGGCAGTAGGTCTTTGCTCGCGCGGACAGAAAGTGCAGGTCGCAGGCGGGGCAGGCCACCATGGTTCGGTTCATGAAGTCGGTTCTCCTCGTGGTTCTGACTTGAGGTTCGACCCAATGGCGTGGTGGGGCTACGGGCAGTTACGTATCGGAGAAGTGCGGGAAATAGCTCTAGCGTATGGAAGGAAAGAATTGGACTATGCCAGGCCAATCAGGTTGGCTGGGGATTGCCCCGCCGACTCCGCCTATCGCCGATCCGGGCCCCCGGCGGTAGCCCGCTCGGCGTTCTCTCGGTAGTCTGAGCCAATCACCAGCATTAGAGGGGCAGCCACGTGGTAACAAAGATCGGCATCAACGGATTCGGCCGTATCGGGCGGCAAGTGCTGAAGGCGATCAGCGATCGCTACGGCGATTCCCTCGAAGTCGTTGCGATTAACGACCTGGTGCCCACCGAGACGAACGCCCATCTTTTGAAGTACGACAGCAGCTACGGTCGCTGGCACCGCGAAGTGCGCGCGGAGGCGGACGGCATCGCTGTTGATGGCCGGATGATCAAAGTGTTCGCCGAGCGCGACCCGGCTGCCATCCCGTGGGGATCGGTCGGCGCGGAAATCGTGATCGAATCCACGGGCTTCTTCACCGACGCCACCCAGGCCGCAGGACACCGGCGCGACAGCGTGAAGAAAGTGATCATCAGCGCTCCGGCGAAGAACGAAGACGTGACTATCGTCCTCGGTGTGAATCCCGAGAAGTACGATCCCGCCAGCCATCACGTCATTTCGAACGCCAGCTGCACCACCAATGGGCTCGCGCCCGTGGTGAAAGTGGTCGTAGACAACCTCGGACTCCTCAAGGGCCAGATGACGACCATCCACAGCTACACCAACTCGCAGCAGATTCTCGACAAGGCGGCGGGGACGGACCTGCGCGAAATGCGCGCTGGGGCGATGAACATCGTCCCCACATCAACCGGAGCCGCTCGCGCGCTCAAGCTCGTCATCCCCGAGATCGATGGCAAGCTCGACGGGCTCTCCTACCGCGTGCCAACGCCCACCGTCTCGATCGTCGAGCTCGTGGCCCTGACCGAACGGGACACGACGAAGGAAGCGTTGAACGAAATGCTGGAGGAGGCTGGCCGCGGGAAGATGAAGGGCATCCTCGGAGTCACGATGGACCCCGTGGTCTCCATGGATATGAAGGGCGACGAGCGATCGAGCATCGTCGACGGGCGGTCCACGAACGTGGTCGGCGGCAACTTGGTGAAGGTGGCGGCCTGGTACGACAACGAGTGGGGATACGCCTGTCGCATCAGCGACCTTGCGCACTTTCTCGTGGAGAAAGGTCTCTAAACCCGCTACAGCCATGCATCCCCGTGGGGGATACGATTCGTGGAGCATGACGCGCGAGTCCGGGGCGATGACCGGCCCACGCGCCTGCCGCCAACCGGGGAGGAACTTTGGCTGAGACTCCCTTCGAGCGCGAAGTGCCCCAACGGCGGCTGCCGGCGAGTGTGAGCCGCCTCTGGTCGGTCGCCGCCCGCTGGGAACTGGCGCTCGGCCTGATCCTCCTGCTAGGCCTTGGCCTGAGGATGCACGGCATCGACTGGGACCAGCCTGAGGGGGCGCTAGTACCGCTCCAGATGCACCCGGACGAACGGTTTCTTTCGCTCGTCTCCGATCGGCTGGATTGGCCAGAGAGCGTGGGCGGCTACTTCGATACCGCCTCGAGCCCGCTGAACCCCTACAACGATCCCGAAACGCACTCCTACGTCTACGGCACGTTCCCGCTCTTCCTGGTCAAAGGCGCGGCGACAATGGCGGGCCGGCTGCCCGATACTTTCCTCGGCCTCGACATGCCCGACGAGTATGCCGACCGAGCTGGCCCGGGGAACTCCTACGATCGCGACATTCTCTGGGGACGGCGCATCACCGCGCTCTTCGATACGGCAACCATCGCCCTTGTCTTCGCGCTAGGCTGCACGCTCTTCTCGCGGAAGACGGGCCTGCTGGCAGCTTTGTTCTACGCGCTCGCGGTCCTCCCCACCCAGCTCGCACATTTCTGGACGATGGACCCGTATGTCACTTTCTTTGGCGCGGCGACGCTCCTGATCGCGGCACGTACTCTGCGCGACGAGGCACAGATGAGGCGGCCTACCCTGCGCTTGCTCGCCCTCTACTCCCTGCTCGGGCTGACGGTGGGGCTCGGGCTCGCGAGCAAAGTCACCGCCTGGCCGTTGCTGCTTGCGCCGTTGCTTTCGGTGGCGATTCGTGTAGGCCTACGTGATCTGCCCCGGCTCGGCCTGCGCTGGCATGGTGAGAAACCAACTCTTCGCGGCCACTGGACGAGCGATATTTCGCTTCTCTGCCTCGCGTTGGCGGTGGCAATGATCGTGTTCCGCGTGGCCCAGCCGTACGCGTTCGCTGGTCCCAATTTCTGGGATATGAATCTCAACCCCACATGGCGCGCGGATATCGAACGGGAGGTTGATTTTCAGAATGGAAACGTGGATTACCCGCCCTTCGTGCAGTTTGCGGGCCGCAGCCCGTTCCTCACCCCGCTCAAGAATCTGGTGGTCTGGGGGCTTGGGCCCGCTCTTGGCCTGACCGCGCTGGCCGCTGCGGTTGCCGCCAGTACGGTGGTCTTCCGACGCCGCGAACTGACCTTTGTGATGCCGCTGGCCTTCGCGGGCGCGGTCTTCCTCTTCCAGGGGCCCCGCTTCGTCGCTTTCATGCGCTACTTTGAGCCGATCTACCCGGTGCTCTGCCTTTTGGCGGCGTGGGCCTTGCTCGAAATCTGGCAGCGCCGACCAATCGGGGCGGGCGGCCGCCATCGGGTGCCATCGTGGGTGCCGCAACGCCTCTATCCTTCGCGGCGGGCTGTCTCGGGGACGACGGTCGCGCTGGTGCTCGGGGTCATCGGATTAACGGTGTTTTGGGCGACCGCCTTTCAGTCCATCTACACCCAGGGGCACCCTCGCATCACGGCCAGCGAATGGCTCTACGCCAACGCCCCGCCAGGATCGCGCATCACCGGCGAGATCTGGGACGACACTCTGCCGTACTCGATCCCCGGCCA
>JBDSEP010000097.1:0-6273 GCA_039919985.1 Tepidiformaceae bacterium
GCAAAGACCTGATCGCGCGTGCGAAGGAAGGCCGCTTGCGAGCGAACGAGTATAGCGAGGGCACCTTCACGATCACGAACCTTGGTGCTTACGGCGTGGAGACGCTCATCGGGATCATTAACCCGCCGCAGGCCGCCATCCTGGGCGTCGGGTCGGTGATGTCCCAGCCGATCGTCCGCGAGGGAGAGATTGTGGTGGCCCAGGTCATGAAAATCGCTCTCAGCGCGGACCACCGGGTGACCGATGGGGCAGAAGGCGCGCGCTTCATTAAGGAGATCCAGTCTGTGCTGGAGAATCCGGCGAGTCTCGCGCTTTAGTTCGTCGCGTGTTTACGTCACGCGGTAGCTTGCGATCATGCGGGAGGAGTCCGATGAAGCCGAAATCCGATGGCGGCTGATATGCCCTGCCACCGGCCGTTGATCGGCGTAATCACCACGCCGCTCCTGTAGGCAACAAGAAGCCTCCAACCATAAACCTGCCGACCTGCACGCCAATTGCCAGCGTCGTCAGAATCCCGCTGACGTCTCCAAAGTGATTGAGCGTCCAGGTCGCGAACGGCACTGCTGCCCCAAAGGCGGCTGCGAGGCCGAGGACGGCGGACGACGCAAGGGACGGACGAGCGGCGCCGCCACACCTGAGCCGCACGAAGAAACGAGCGCGGTCACGCTAAGCGAACGTGTACCGGTCTTCGGAGAGCATCGGCTGAGTACTCCGTCGTTCAGGATTATCCCGGCAGGTACTCGAGCGGGATGGGCGGATTAGCGAGGGGGCGGGCTGCAATCGCCAGCAGGACCATCACACTGTCGTCGCCGGCGATGCGATTCTCGTGGAGAAGGTTGCATCCCTTGCAGCGATGAATCAGCATCCACTCGCCGCCATTCCCGAGGAAAACGGCGAGCGGTTCCATGGGGCTTCCGCAGCTGGCCTTGCGGTCACCGGGAAAGTTGTCGACATGGCGTGACCAGAGACATTGGGGACAGTGGTTTCGCTGGGTGGTGCCGAAGGAGAGCATGTCGACGGACTGTTTGCAACGCACACAACGGAAAGTCTCTTGTTCGGCCATCGGCAAAGAATAGCGGCTTACGAGTGTCAGCCGCCATCTGGCGAAAGGCGCAGTCCCATGATGTGAAAGAGCGCGCCTTTTGGTGAAAAAGGCATTTGGGTGATCGGTTCGAAACCGAGACGCGCGTAGAGCAGATGCGCCTGACTGTCGACCCGAGTGCTCAGCAGGCAGGTATGTTCCGCGCGGCCAGCGATGAGCGCCTCGATGAGCGCGGTGGCCACTCCCTGGCGCTGACATCGCGGATGCACTGCGAGTTCCACCAGTTCGTACGAATCGGCGAGCCATTGCTGGCGCTCCGGCCCCGGCAGAGCCCTTGCAACGGTGTCGTGCCACCACTGCCCGTCGAGGCCGCGGTAGCCGTAGACCATGCCCGCGACACGATGTCCCGGCCCCAACGCGGCGAAGGCACGGAAGCCCGCCCGCCGACTATGCTCGCCGCGCAGGCGGTCGCGAATCTCATTGCCACGGTCCGGGTCGCAATAAGGGGGTTCGTTGAAGGCCTCGGCGTACACATGAATAGCGCCCTCAAAGAGGGAGCCGTCCAAGGGGAGAGGCACTATCTCAACGTTCATCCGCGATACTGCGATTTGCCCCCAACCTTGTCCTTGTTCAGCCGCTTGTTGAGATGCAGTCCTTCGAGGATGAACTCGATCGCGGCGGCGGTTTCCGGGCCAGAATTCGCAGGGCCGAGCTTGTCTGCTGCTTCCTGGAGGCCCTCGATGCTCTTCGCCAGCTGCACGTAGACCTCACCCGGCGACATGTCACCGACTTCCGCGGCCGCGCCAGACTTGAAGCGGTTCACCACCTGCTCCAATTCGCCGAGGTTGAAGTAACGGTTGAAGACGGCGACCACCGCACCCTGGATGAGCTTGTCGATGATCTGCTCTTCGCGGCCTTCTTCGACCGTCTCGAACTCGACTTTCCCGGAGAGCGTGGGCACCACGTACGGCAGGTCGCTGACGCGCGGCACGATGACATCTTCGCCGGTCATGATCGAGCGCCGCAGAGCGTTGGCAAGCATGCTCTCGTAGTTGGCGATGCTCGCCCGTACGCTCACGCCGGAGCGCTGGTTTACATCCGGGCTGCGGCGGGCGAGGCGGCTGATCTCGGCGATCACTTCCTTCATGTAGGCGGGGACAACGACGTGCACATCATCCGGCACCGGGTGGTGCTCGGACTCCATGATCTCCATCTCGTGCTCGATCTTCGTCGGGTAGTGGGTGCGCACCTGGGCGCCGTAGCGGTCCTTCAACGGCGTGATGATGCGTCCGCGGTTGGTGTAGTCCTCGGGGTTGGCGCTGGCCACCACGAAGACGTCCAGTGCGAGGCGAATCCGGTAGCCGCGAATCTGCACGTCCCGCTCTTCCATGATGTTCAGCAGGCCAACCTGGATGCGCTCGGCAAGGTCGGGCAGCTCGTTGATGCAGAAGATGCCGCGATTGGTGCGCGGGATGAGGCCGTAGTGGATGGTCAACTCGTCCGAGAGGTATTTGCCCTCGGCGACCTTTATCGGGTCTACTTCGCCGATGAGGTCGGCGATCGTGATGTCCGGCGTCGCGAGCTTCTCGCCGTAGCGCTTATCGCGGTCGAGCCACTCGAGTTCGGCCAGGTCACCGTGGCGTTCGAGAATGTCCTTGCCGGCGCGGGTGATGGGCTCGTACGGGTCCTCGGGGATTTCGCAGCCCCTGAGCACGGGAGTCGATTCATCGAGCAGTGAGATGAGTGAGCGAATGATGCGGGATTTCGCCTGACCGCGTTCGCCCAGGAAGATGATGTCCTGGCCGGCGAGGATGGCGTTCACAATATGCGGAACGACGGTCTCTTCGTACCCGAAGACTCCGGGGAAGAGATCTTCGCCAGAGCGGATCTTGGCGATCAGGTTCTTGCGCATCTCTTCGCGTACGGGGAGCACTTTGTAGCCTGCGGCGCGCAGTTCGCCAACCGTCCGGGGCCGTTCGAGAGTTGCCATGCAGTCCCACTCCTCTTCCCGGCGCCCATCGAGGGGCATTCGGGCGCCGATGAGGGGGAGCCGCCACTGGGCGCCACCACCAACCCGGCCACCGCCTCGCGGCGGAACGTTTGCTCGATCATAGGGGGCGGGGTAGGGCTGTCAACCGAACGCGACGACCCAGGGAAAGCCTGTAGCGTTGCACAGGAACATCGCCTGCGACCGCCCGCCGGACGCGCCGATGCGGGCACTGAGCTAGCCATCCTGGCGGAGGAGAGCCTCGATTTCCGCGAGACGCTGCGGCGTGTTCGCGTTGAGGAAGCTCCGCAGCGTGGGGTCTGCCGCGCGGATCTCCGCTTCGCCCAGCACCACCGTGCGCAGCAACGAGAACGCTGGCGTGATCTTCAGTTCGCCGCGGCGAATGCGCGCTTCGAACACGGGTGCGACAGTGGCCGGCCGATAGAGCGCGGCGAGCGGTTGAAGGAAGCCTCCGACGTCGGGCACGGCAACGTCCGCTTCACGGGCGCGACTGGCGAGCAATCGCACCAGTGCCGGCGCCAGCAACGGGGAATCGCATGCCGTGGCGAAGCAAAGCTCCGTGGTCACGGCGCGGAAACCGGTGGTTAATCCTGCCAGCGGGCCCATCGCTTCGTATTCGTCTTCGACAGTCAGGAGGGGAATGGTGGCTGGAACGAGCGGGAGCATCTGCCCAGCGGCTTTGACCACCAGCAGGGCCTCGCAGACGGGCTCGAGCGCGGAGATCACCCACTGCAGCAGCGGCTTGCCCAGGAGGAGCGCCGAGGCCTTGTCGCTACCGAAGCGCGAACTCTTGCCGCCGGCGAGGATGAGCCCAGTCACGCCGGCCGATTCGGCGCGGCTCACCGGGCCGGGCAAAGGCCTGCTCCCGTAGACTGCACGCATGGACCTGTACGAGGCATTCGCACTCTCCCCCGGGGCGATCGTCGCCTGTGTGGGAGGCGGCGGCAAGACCAGCCTGGTGCACGCGCTCGCGGGCGAGGCGGCGGCGCGGGGGTTGAGCGCCCTCGTAGTCTCGACTACGAAGTTCACCCGTCCGCCCGGTCGCGAGATGCCACCGGTGCTCGAAACCACCGACGCACAGGCGGTCGCCGCAGTGCGCAGCGCCATGCGGCCCGGCTCGGTGCTCGCGCTCTCCGCCGGGGAGGGCACACACTCCCGTTTTAGCGGTTTCGAGCCCGAGACCATCGATGCGCTCTCGGAGTTGGGGGTGGGGCTAATTACCGTGGAAGCGGATGGCGCGGCGCATCGTCCGTTCAAGGCGCCTGCCAGCCACGAGCCTGTCATCCCGGCCTCGGCCACGCACGTAATCGTTTGTGTCGGCCTGGGCGTGCTCGGCAAGCCCCTCGATTCCACCTGGGTCCACCGTCCCGAATTGGTGGCCGCGCTCTCCAACGCTGCGCCGGGCGACCCTGTGACGGCGGAGAACATCCACGCGGTGCTCGTCCACGAGGCTGGCGGAAGGAAGGGCGTCCCCGCGGGCGCGCGCCTCTCCGTGCTGCTGAACGGCCCCTCCACACCCGAGCACGAGAAGCTGGGCTCGCATATCGCCGGGAGGCTGGTCTACGCTGGCTTCCACCGTGGGGTAGTGGCCACGGCGCACATCGCGGGCGACGTGCGGGCGGTGCTGAGCTGATGCCTGGCTTGTGGAAGCGCAAGCCGCGCATCACCGAGGAGATATACGGGCGACTCGTGACGTCGTTCGGGCGCGTGGTGGACCTCGATCCGCTGGTCCGCGAACCCGCGGAGGCGCTAGCGGACCGGGTAGTCGCCGAGAACGAGGGGCTGGCGCGCGAGGTCGACGGCGCACTGTACGCCGGAGCGGCGCGCTACCACCTCAAGCTCCTGGCCGGTTCCTGGATTATGTCTTCGGAGGGCTCGGTGCCCGTGGCGACTGCCGGGGTGTTCGAGGAGGCGGTCGCGTGGAAGTTCGGGCCGCTGTCGGACGGCGCCGGAAAGCTCCCGCACCGATTGTCGATCCTTGCGCGCGGCGAAGCCCCCCGTGACACGCGTCCCGACTGAGACTCAGCTGCTGCGCACCACGGCCTCCACGACCCGCGCGCACTCGAGCATCTCCGGGATCACGAGGTACTCCTCCTTCGTGTGCTGGTTGTAGCCCCCACGGCCGATGACCACGCTGGCAATCCCCTTGCCACGGAAGACATTGCCATCTGTACCGCCGCCAACAGGGTGCGGGTCTGGTGTCATCCCCAGGTTCTGGAGCGCGGCGTAGAGCAGCTTGGCCGCCGGATCGTCCGGTTCCAGCTTGTAGCCTGGGTAACCGAGGGCGAAGTCGTCCTCGATGCGCGCCTCCGGGTGGCGCTTGCGCACTTCGGCGAGGTGGCTCTTCGCCTGCGAAACGAGCGATTCCACCTTTTCAAACTCCATGCTGCGCATCTCACCATCCACCTCGCAGAGGTCTGGGACGGCGTTGCGCACGCTGCCGCCGCGAATCAGGCCAACGTTGCCGGTCGTTTCAAAATCCATGCGGCCCTGGGGCAGACCAAGCACAACCTCGGCGGCGATGCTGATCGCCGGGATTCCCTTCTCGGGCTCGAGACCCGCATGCGCCGATCTGCCGTGCACCGCCACGGTGTAGCCGTAGGAATAGGGCGAGGCGCCCTGCACGCTGGATGGCGGACCGCCGCTATCGATCACGATCGCGACCTTCGCGGTGATGCGCCTGTAGTCCATGTGGATCGCGCCCACGAGGCCGATCTCCTCGCCGCGGCTGATCGCCACCTCGATCGGTCGAACCTCTGCTGCGTCCTCGTTTACTGACTGGATTACCTCGAGGATGACGGCGCAACCGGCCTTGTTGTCTGCGCCGAGAATGGTCGTGCCGTCGGTACGAATGATGTCGTCGCCATCGAATACGGGCTTGATTCCACGGCCGGGCTCCACTGTATCCATGTGCGCCGAAAGGAGAATCGCCTCCCCAACGCCTTCGCGACGCCCGAGTACGTTGCCGTGCGAATCCTGCGAGGCCGCGACGCCGAGGGCGTTCAAGCGCCGCTCCAGGTAGGCGGCAATCGCGTCTTCATCACCAGAAGGCGAATCGATCGCCACAAGCTGAAGGAACGTTTCAACGATGCGGTCACGGACGATCATCGGGGGACCCCTCTGAGAGTGTCGCCCAGCTTATCCCCGCAGAAGAAAGTCCGCTGTTAACGCGCTATTCATCGTCTTCTGCAACACTCTTTGCATGACACTAACGATCTCGAAG
>JBDSEP010000277.1:0-3005 GCA_039919985.1 Tepidiformaceae bacterium
TCGAGGGCCCAGTTGCCGGGTCCGCCGCCGGCCACAACCCCTGTAAGGGCGATTGCGCGACCCTCGCGAGACGCCCGCCGAATGCGTGTCGCGGCGATCTGCGTGGCCGAAGGAAGGATCATCTTCACGCAGTTCTCGACCGGATTTTCGGAGTCGAAGAGCAGGATGTCCTGCGTGCCGGTGCCCATATCGATGGCGAGAATGCGCATGACGCCAGTGTAGCCGAGGCGCGCGGCGTGGTTTCGAGCGGGAGCGTCGGGCGTTGCGGGATCCCGGGCTCAGACCGGTAGAGCGTCCACGACCGCTGTCTCCCTATCTTCGGGCGGGGGGAGCTTCTCCAGCCAGATCACAACGGCGGAGTGCGGGTAGTAGGTGACGTCCACGTAGTCGCCCTCTTTCACGCCCGCGAACTGGAATTCGTCGCCCCGCAGGATCTGCTTGCCGAGGCGGATGTAGTGGCTTTTGATGATGAAAGAGTCGCTGCGCGACCAGCGCCTTGTGACCATGCCGGTGCGGGAGGTGGGCTTGCCGAAAAGGTCCATCAGGGCCTGCGTGGATTGGAAACCGAAGAGGGTCATCATCACTCCGATGATCACCACGAGGGCCCAGCTTCCGCCGTGGTCGCCGGAGTTGAACGCGGTGTCCCAGAGGAAGAAGAGGAAAAGCAGGAGGAAGAGCGCGAAGAGTGGAGTCCAGAGCAGGGCCGAGCGCAGGATGCGCCCCCGGACGCCGCGTCGGTGCATCGCCTCCTGAACTGCCGGGTCGTCCTTCCAATTCTGCGTCATGGCAGTGTGATCAGGGCGCCGATGGCGAGCGCCTGTGGAGTGAGACCCGGGTTGAGGGCGAGGATGGCATCGACAGTGGTGCCGTTGGCCGTTGCGATGCCCGAGAGCGTGTCCCCGGATTGCACGGTGTAGGTTTTCTTGGCGGCACCGGGAGTTGCGACCGGTGTCCCGGCAGCGGGTGAGGCGGAGACCGAACTGCTGGCGGCCGCGCCGGGCGTTCGCGTGGGTGTGGAGCCGGTGCGCGTGGGCGTTGCCGTGGAACCGGTGGCGGAGGTGGCGGTCGCGAGGACGCGGCCACTCTCGGCGCTGCTCTTGCTCTCCGGTGGGCGAACCAGCAGAAAAACGGCGACAAGCGAAGCGACAACGAGGGCTACCACAGAGCCACGGTAGACCGCTGCGGAGGGGACCGCTGCTTCTGGCGCCATGCAGCGCTGGCAGACGTCGTCGCCGTGCTCCTCACAGTAGAGGCGCCCGCAGGTGGGGCATTCGAACTCGCCCTCGCGGTCACAGTAGTGGCAATTCGGTTCGGCCATAGAGCGTTAGCGTAGAGAGGCGAGCGCAAGAAGCAAAGGTCAGAGGCCTAGGCCCCGTAACCTGGGACCGATTGTCAGCCGCTCGCGGCAGCGAACACGTTGGCGTCTTGCATGCCGGCGTGTTCTCCGCACGGAGGCGGAGGTGCTCTTCATCGCCCCGCTCGGCCCAGTCGGTGGCGGGGCGTGGAATTTGCTACAGTCTCGAAGATTGGGTGCAAACCCGGATCGGAACGTGCATGTCGCAGACGCCAATCGAAACGCGCGCCCTGGGGGAATATCTTACTTCGCGCCAGAAGTTCTTGCTTATGGGCTCGCTGATGATTGCGATGTTCATCAGCGCACTCGATCAGTCGATCGTGGCGACGGCCACCCCGCATATCCTTGCGGATCTCGGCGGATTCAAGCTGCTCTCATGGGTCTTCACCATCTACCTCCTCGCCTCGACGGTGACCGTGCCACTCGTGGGGAAACTCTCGGACATGTTTGGGCGGAAGCCGTTCCTGCTCTCCGGTATCGCGATCTTCGTGGCGGCCTCGGCGGCCTGTGGAGCGGCCACCTCCATGCCCTTCCTGATTGTGGCGCGCGGGGTCCAGGGGGTTGGCGGCGGCATTCTGTTCGGTTGCGTCTTTGCCACCCTCGGCGACCTCTTCACGCCTCTGGAGCGGGCGAAGTATATGGGCTACTTCATCGGCTCCTTCACCCTCGCGGCGCTCGTCGGGCCTACCGTTGGGGGCTTTCTCACCGATGGCCCCGGGTGGCGCTGGTGTTTCTATATCAACCTCCCCGTGGGGGCGATCGCCTCGGCGTTCATCTGGGTGAACTTGCCGTACACGCGCAAAGGTGGGCGACTGTCGGACGTCGATTTCGTGGGCGCAGCGCTGCTTTCGGTGGCCACAATCTGCGTGCTGCTCGGCCTCGTGTGGTCGCAGAACGAATTCGGGTGGGCATCACCCGAGACCATCGGCCTTTTCCTGGCCGGCGCAGTGCTTATCGTGGCGTTCGTTTTCCAGGAGAGCCGCCATCCACAGGCGATCTTTCCTCTCCACATCTTCAAGAACCGGACGTTCGTGCAGGCGAACCTGCTGGTCGTTCTGCAGGGCGGCGGGATGTTCGGGGCGATAACCTACCTGCCCACCTTCATCCAGATCTCACTTGGGAAATCGGCCACGGCTTCGGGGCTCGTCTCCACGCCGCAGTCTATCGGCCTGCTGGCGGCGAGCATTGTGGGCGGCCAGGTGGTCTCACGCACCGGGAAGTTCAAAACGCAAGTGATCATCGGCTCGGCGCTGGGGCTCGTCGCAACGATGCTCATGCAGACGCTGGGCGTAGGCTCGCCGACCTGGCACATCAGCGTGTTCATGGTGATCTTCGGGCTCGGCGGCGGGCTGGTTGGCCCGACGATCTCGGTCATCGTCCAGAGCTCCGTTTCGCAGGCGTACATGGGCGTGGCCACGAGCAGTCGCCAGTTCTTCATGCAGATCGGCCAGGTGATGGGCGTGGCGATCTTCGGGTTGGTGTTCACCACCACCTACGCCTCGACCTTCAACTCGGAGATCTCCCCCGAGACGGCCTCCACCCTTGAGCAAGCGGGCGCAACGGCGCAGTTTAACGACCCAACGCTGGCGCTCGATGAGCGTGGCTCGAAGCAGGTCTCCGACGAGGTATTGGCGTTGCCGAATGGTGCTCC